>JAHHII010000004.1:300000-475467 GCA_019358855.1 Timaviella obliquedivisa GSE-PSE-MK23-08B
GTCTTCAACTGGAAGAAACCACTCGAAAGAAAGAATCCTTACTGAGGCAAGTCATCTATGAGCTAAAAGAATCGCAGACAAACTTAGAAGACCAAAGCCGCGAACTAGAGCAAACCCTCGCAGACCTCAAACGCGCACAAACTCAACTGGTGCAGGCTGAAAAGATGTCAAGTTTGGGGCAGCTTGTGGCAGGGGTAGCCCATGAAATCAACAATCCGGTAAACTTTATCCACGGCAACCTAAACTATGTGCAGGAATATGCCCAAAGTTTATTGAGCTTTATGCAACTTTACCGAGATCACTATCCTGACTCGGCACCTGAGATCCAAGCTAAGGCAGAAGACATTGATTTAGAGTTTATCCAAACGGATTTGCCTAAGATCATAGATTCCATGAAAATAGGGACTGAGCGCATTCGCCAGATCGTTTTGTCGCTGCGCAATTTCTCACGCATGGATGAAGCAGAATTTAAAGCTGTTGACATTCATGAGGGCATCGACAGTACGTTATTGATTTTGCAGCATCGCTTAAAAGATACCCCGGAGGCTCCGGCGATCGAGGTCATTCGTGACTATGGTAATTTACCCATTGTAGAATGCTATCCAGGTCAACTCAATCAAGCATTGATGAACATTCTGGCAAATGCAATTGATGCACTTGAAGAAGCCAATATTGAACGAACCTACCCAGAAATTCAGAAAAATCCTGGTCGTATTACTATCCAAACTTCCGTTGTAGACTTAACGTGGGTAAAAATTGCAATCTCTGATAACGGCATAGGTATGCCTGAATCCGTTCAGCAACGAGTTTTCGATCCATTTTTTACCACAAAATCTGTAGGAAAAGGAACGGGCATGGGAATGTCAATTAGTTATCAGATTATCACTGAGAAACATGGTGGTAAACTAGATTGCTTTTCCCTCCCTGGCGAGAAAACAGAGTTTGTCATCCAAATTCCTGTCCAGCAGCAAGCGAGTTATGCAGGTTAATCAGCCCGTTGTGTGCTTATTAAATAGGGAGTTTTGTTAATTCACTCTCCTTAATTCAGTCAATGTAAGCCACCGTCACCCCCGTCCCACCATCTGCCTGTGCTGCCGCCTCAAACCTGGCTACTTGCGGATGCCGCTTCAAAAATTCCTGCACTCCTTGCTTCAACTTGCCCGTACCATGACCATGAATAATCCATAGGCAACCTGCATCCGCCGCCGCGATCTTTTGCTCTAGAACAACTTCAGCATCTGCGACACGACTGCCCCGAATATCCAGCGTATTGCGGGAAGTGCGAACTTGGGGGGCAGGTGCCGGAGGTGCAGACGGCTCTGGTAGAGGCTTGAGTGGTTTGGGCGGTATGTCCACTTTTTCGCCTTGAAGCGACTCTACATCTTTTAGCGAAACCATCATCTTCATCAGACCAAACCGGACGGAGAGTTCGCCATCGTCATTGGGATTAGTCAGAACTTCGGCAGTTTGCCCTAAGCGGGGAATGCGAACACGATCGCCCATTTTCGGCATAAATCCTGGCTTGGGCAACTTCACTTGCTGGCGCGAGGGCAAGCGATCGGCAATTTGGTTTAGCCCTTCGGTTGCCTGTTGTGCGTCTTGAGCCGTCACTGAACCTTTTTGCAGTTTGCGAATGACCTGGGCAATTTCGCCTTTGGCTTGGGCGATCGCTTGCTGCACGGCTTGTTCCTGCTGCTGTTGCAATTCTCGTTCTCGCAGTCGCAGCATTTCGGCTTTCTGAGTAATTTCTTGATTCAACCGTTCTGCTTGTTCCACAATCTGCGTGGCTGCCAGTGCCTTTTCTTCCTGCTGTCGGCGCTGTGCCTCTAGTCCAGCAATGACCTGGTTAATGTCTTCCGAAGAGCTTAACCCCACATGACCTTGGGCGCTTTCAACGATCTCTGCCTTTAGCCCCAGTCGCCGCGCGATCGCCAAAGCGTTCGATCGCCCCGGAATGCCCCACAATAAGCGATAGGTAGGCGACAGGGTGACATCGTTAAATTCTACTGAGGCGTTTTCAAAGCGATCGTCTTGATATTTAAGAGCTTTGAGTTCACCAAAGTGAGTGGTGGCAACGGTGAGTTGGGCATGGTCGGCAAGATAGTTGAGGAGAGCGATCGCCAGGGCGCTACCTTCGGAAGGATCGGTGCCTGCGCCCACTTCGTCTAGTAACACCAGAGAATTTTTTTGCGGTTCCGCTTCGCTCTCTGACCCTAACGCCTCTAATACCCGACTAATGCGGCGGATATGACCTGAGAAAGTAGACAAACTTTGCTGCAAAGATTGTTCATCACCAATGTCTGCCAAAATTTGGTCGAACCAGGGCAATTCTACAGGCTCACGGGCTGGCACAAATAAGCCAACTTTTGCCATTAATACGGCTAGTCCCAGAGTCTTGAGCGTGACAGTTTTGCCGCCTGTATTGGGGCCTGTAATGGCGACTACTCGAATATGGGGCTGAATCACTAAATCAATGGGTACAACTTCTGTGCCTTGCTCATGGCGCTGTTGCCAAACGAGTAGGGGATGACGAAGACGACGGAGCGTAATAGATTCGTTCTTTTGCAGTCCAAAATCGATAAATCTAGGTGGATTCGCCTCTAACCATAGGGAATATCGTGCTCTGGCTGTGGCTAAATCGAGGGTAGTGACGATCGCCAAAAGCCTTTCCAAATCTGGCTTTACTTCTGCCACCTGCTCCGTTAAGCCTCGCAGCACTAACTCTTCTTCCCGCTGTTCTTGGCGGGTGAGTTGACGCAGTTGGTTACCCAAACTGACAATGCTGTGCGGCTCAATGTACAGCGTCATGCCGCTGGTAGACGTGTCGTGGACAATACCGGGAATGGCATCTTTTTGGGGCGCTTTAACAGGGATAACAAAGCGATCGCCCCGCTGTGTAATGACTGCTTCTTGAATTGCGTTGGAATGACGCTGCAATATTTTGTGAAGGGTTTGATAAATGCGATCGCGCACTTGCCGGAGTTCGCCCCGTACCGCCTCTAATTTGACACTGGCGCGATCGGTAACTTTACCGCGATCGTCAATGCAATGATGAATGGCTTGTTCTAGCTCTGGGTAAGTCCGCAATTCCGACACCAGTTCATTCAAAACAAACAAATTAGGCTGATTATCAATCATCCGGCGCAACTGCCTTGCACCCGCCAAAGTTGTGGCGAGTTCCAGTAGCTCAGTGCCGTTTAAGATGCCCTGTAGCTCTGCCCGTTCTAGGGCATCACCAATATCATAAATGCCTTCAAACGCAAGCCCGTAGGATAGCTCGCTCTCAAGCTGATAAACCTCTTGGGTCTGTGCCAGCAACGCTTGGCTTTCGGTCATAGCGGTTGGAATCCGTAAATGGCTAGCGGCTCTTGTCCCTAGCTTTGTGGCGGCAAAGGTGGCAAGGTGCTGGCACAGGCGTGACCATTCCAATAGTTCTAAAGTTTCGGCTTGAATCAAGAGGCGTAAGGGGGCAGTGGGAAGGGGGCTACAGACATCGACTAGTCTACATTCTATCGAAATCTGATGTTCCTAACAGCACCTCTAAAGATCTGTAGCTTAATTACTCTTAAGCAAAAGATTATAAGTCGTTAATCTTGCCATGAGATTTTATGTGGAGGTTACTTGCCACCGAAAATCTCACCCAGAAAAAAGTTATGGCTATTACTTTACAGATTTTGCACGCCTCTGATTTTGAAGCGGGCATTCCAGCGATCGATGATTCCATTGGCTTTTCTGCCATTTTGGAAGGCTTCAGAACCAACGACGTTGCCCCTCAGTTCCAAGCTTCCCCTACGGCTCTAGCGAACACCCTGACGCTCTCATCAGGTGATAACTACATTCCGGGGCCCTTCTTCAACGCCTCCAGCGATACGAGCCTGAATGGTGTAGGTGGCTTAACCACCTCTACAGCCCCTACGATTGGACGGGCAGACGTAGGCATTTTGAACGCCCTAGGAATTCAAGCCTCGGCTTTTGGTAATCACGAATTTGACCTCGGCACTCGACAAGTTCAGGATATTTTGCGATCGGGCGGCGGCAGTCCTGGGCTAAACTTTCCCTATCTCAGCACCAACCTTGACTTTGCCCCCGACCCAAACCTAAGAGGTGAGCTAGCAACCAACCAGAATACCGCAGAAGCTAGCACCATTAAAAGAAAAATTGCCAAAAGCACCATTATCACTGTGGCGGGTGCCGACAACATTTTGGGCACACCCGATGATGAAAGGATCGGCATTGTGGGCGCGACAACCCCAACTCTGCGCAACATTTCATCGCCTGGATCTGTCGGCGTGCGTCCGGCAAATCCCATCGACTACGTTGCCCTTGCCGCAGAAATTCAAGCATCAGTCAATGCCTTGACTGACACAGGCATTAACAAAGTGATTCTGCTGGCTCATATGCAGCAGTTAAATATTGAACGCGATGAACTTGCCCCTCGCTTGAGAAATGTAGATGTCATCATTGCAGGAGGATCTAATACAACCTTATTGGATGCCAACGATCGCCTCCGTTCTGGTAGCACCGATGGTGGCGACTACCCCATCCTTAAAAAAGATGCCAATAATGAAGACGTTCTAGTTGTTAACACCGACGGAAACTATCGTTATGTGGGTCGAACGGTCGTGGGCTTTGACGACGCGGGCAAGCTTGTTCTCAGCAGTCTCAACGACACGGTCAATGGTGCATTTGCCACCGACGACGCGGGCGTGGATTTACTCTACGGTCGAGATGTGAACCCACAAACCGAGGCTAATGCCAATGTGGTCGCCATTTCCAATGCACTGCGAACTGTCATTACCAATAAAGATAACAACATAACAGGCAACACCAGTTTTTTCCTCAATGGTGGGCGGGAAGATTCGCGGACGCAAGAAACTAATCTGGGCAACCTCACCGCCGATGCTAACCTTGCCTATGGTCGTTTAATCGATCCAACGGTGACGATTTCGCTCAAAAATGGCGGCGGCATCCGAGACAATATTGGCGTTATTTCAGCAGGCAGCGGCGCAACCACTGCGGGCGACGTTCAAAAACTGCCACCCCAGCCCAACCCCCTCGCCCCTAATAAGCAAGTCGGCAGCATTTCTCAACTCGATATTGAGAACTCTTTGCGGTTTAATAACGGGCTTTCCCTCATTACCGTTACCGCTCAGCAATTGCTGCAATTGCTCGAACATGGCATGAGCGATTCGGGCCCCGGCAGAACTCCAGGTCGCTTCCCACAAGTGGGAGGTATCACCTTTAGCTTTGACCTATCTAGACCTGCGGCTGAGGATGTCAATGGGGATGGAATTCTTAACCCAGGAGAGGATAGGAACAACAACGGCGCACTGGACGCGGGGCAACGAGTGCGATCGCTCGCTCTCATCAACGAGGACGACAAAGTCACTCAGGTGCTAGTAGAAGACGGCGCAATTGTGGGCGACCCCAATCAAGCTTTCCGCATGGTCACCCTCGACTTTTTGCTAGGCACCACCCTAACCACAGGTGGCGACAGCTATCCTTTCCCGCAGTTTATCGCTGCTAATCCTGCCCTCGCTAACCGGGTTGATATTAGAGGCGAAACTACCGTTGACCTTAATCGCAACGGCATAATTGACGGCACTGTAGCATTTCCAGTAGGTCAGTCTACCTTCTCTGGTGTTGGCACCGAGCAAGATGCTTTAGCAGAATATCTGCTCCAAATCGGCACATTTGATCAAGAGGATACTGCCCCCACTGAAGATTCACGCATTCAAAACCTGGGTGCGCGTCAAGATACCATTCTCACGACCGGACGAGCTTTGACTGGAACAAGCAGCCGAGATGTAATCAGAGGGACGATCGGGGATGATGAGCTAAGGGGTCTGGGCGGCAGAGATACCCTAATTGGCTTTGCTGGCAACGATATCCTGACAGGCGATGCTGGAAACGATAACCTCAAAGGCAACGACGGTGACGACCAACTTCTAGGCGGCAACGGTAAGGATAAGATGTTTGGCGGCAACGGGAAAGACACGTTCTTTGGTGGTCGAGGCAACAACTTGTTTGTGGGTGGAAAAGGTGCCGATGTCTTTGGCTTAGAAACGGGGGGACGTGTTCTCATCCGCGACTTCCAAGATAGAATCGACAAATTGGGGCTGACGGGCAGACTAAGGTTTGGGAACCTGTCCATTGAGCAGTCTGGAAGAGATACAGTCATTAGCCGGGGTAATGATGTGTTGGCAGTTCTCAAAAAAGAGTCGGCTGACAACATCACCAAGGCTGATTTCATCAGGTTGGCACAACCGTCCTTCTAAGGCTTGAGTATGCTGAGATGATCCTCCCCAATCTTTTGTAAAAAGGAAACAACCGAACCCTCAAAGCCCCCTTTATCAGGGAGATTTGGGAGGATCTTCAAACCTCAAGCACTCATCGTGGAGCTATTAGAACAAGCCCGAAAATTAAAGGTGCTGTTTACCTAAGCAGCACCTTCTTGCAATTAAGAGGCTAACTGAGTTGCTTTAATCTTGTGATCATCGAGACTTTTTGATGATCAAAACAAGAAGTATCGCTGTGCCATCGGTAATACCGTTGCGGGTTCACAAGTGAGCAGTTCTCCGTCTGCTCGAACTTCATAGGTTTCTGAATTAACTTCCATGCGAGGCATTGCATCATTCAATTTCATGTCTCGCTTAGAGAGTTGACGAATATTGGCAACCGCAACGGCTATTTTTTGGAGCTTTAGTTGTTCAGGAATGCCGTTTTTGAGGGCAGCTTGGGAAACAAAGGTAAGAGAAGTAGCGGTTCTGGCTCCGCCATAGCTGGCAAACATGGGGCGCATGTGAACGGGTTGAGGGGTGGGAATGCTGGCGTTGGCATCGCCCATTTGTGCCCAGGCGATCATGCCACCTTTCAACACCATTTCGGGCTTAACGCCAAACATAGCGGGTCGCCATAGGCACAGGTCAGCGAGTTTGCCTGCTTCAATGGAGCCGACGTGGTTAGCAATGCCGTGGGTAATGGCGGGATTGATGGTGTATTTGGCAATGTAACGTTTGGCGCGGTGGTTGTCGTTGCGATCGCTATCCTGCGGCAAAGCACCCCGCTGCACCTTCATTTTGTGCCCTGTTTGCCAGGTGCGAATAATCACTTCGCCAATGCGTCCCATGGCTTGCGAGTCAGAAGAGATCATGCTGAAGGCTCCCAGGTCATGAAGAATATCTTCAGCGGCGATCGTTTCTCGACGGATACGAGATTCGGCAAATGCCACGTCTTCTGGGATGCCGCGATCGAGGTGATGGCAGACCATGAGCATGTCCAGGTGTTCTTCGAGGGTGTTGACGGTGTAGGGACGGGTGGGGTTGGTGGAGGAGGGCAAAACGTTGGCTTCGCCGCAAACTTTAATAATGTCCGGTGCATGTCCGCCGCCTGCGCCTTCGGTATGGTAAGTGTGAATGACTCGGTTTTTGAATGCCGCGATCGTATCTTCAACAAAGCCCGATTCGTTGAGCGTGTCGGTGTGAATTGCGACTTGAATATCGTAGTCTTCGGCAACATTGAGGCAATTATCGATCGTCGCGGGAGTCGTGCCCCAGTCTTCATGCAGCTTTAGCCCGATCGCCCCAGCTTCTACTTGCTCCACCAAGCCCTGGGGCAAGCTGCTATTGCCCTTACCCAAAAACCCTAAGTTAATTGGGAACGCATCGGCAGCTTGCAGCATTCGGTACATGTTCCAGGGACCGGGAGTGCAGGTCGTAGCGTTGGTTCCGGCTGCGGGACCCGTACCACCACCGATTAAAGTAGTAACGCCTGACGCGATCGCGACTTCGATTTGTTGCGGGCAAATAAAGTGAATGTGGGTATCTATCCCACCCGCCGTCAGAATCATGCCTTCCCCGGCGATCGCCTCGGTTCCAGGGCCAATAATAATATTCACATGGTCTTGAATATAAGGATTTCCGGCTTTACCAATGGCAAAAATTTTGCCGTCTTTAATCCCCACATCGGCTTTGACAATGCCCCACCAATCTAAAATCAGCGCGTTCGTGATCACTGCATCCACCGCACCGTCGGCATTGGTAATAGGCGATTGCCCCATCCCGTCTCGAATCACCTTACCACCGCCAAATTTCACCTCATCGCCATAGGTCGTGTAATCTTGCTCTACTTCAATAATTAGCTCAGTATCGGCAAGGCGAACGCGATCGCCCACTGTCGGACCAAACGTTTCGGCATATGCTCGACGATCCATGCGGTAGCCCATGTTTTTCTCCTCTCACTGATGCAGTCAGCCTTTTATTATCGGTCAAATGGCTAAATATTTTCAGTTCAAATGATCAAAGGCAAAAATTGCGACTTAAGACGGTGAGTCAGGTCTGCTGAAAAGACTGGAGGGAACAATTTTTTAACAAATTTTTAACCTAGAAAAATACTTTAAATGAACAAGTTGATGAATCGCGATCGATCATTAAATTATCACTAAAAAGAGTGTTATTAAAAGTGAAAAACATTACCACGAATCTTTTATTAAAACAAAAAATAGAATAAACCATTACAGTTTTATTAAAACCTGATCTAAAGCCTTTATGAACACCTATTACTAAAATACACAGTCGTCACCATACGATTGACCAAAGGCGTGATTCTGTTTGAACCAATGGGCACACTGAGAATACTGAGTCATCCCGACAGTTACAACGTTTTAGGTAGAAAATTAAGATGCTTAAAGTAGTAGTAGGTCACAGTGACGATCCAGATAGCCAATCTGCTATTGAGAGCGTTTTGGAACAATGTTTGGAAGACTTGCTCCCCTTGTTGCCCCAAGCTGGAATCTTGTTTGCGGCGATCGACTTTGAACATGCTCTCATTCTCAAACAAATTCATCAGGTGTTCCCCAATCTTGAACTTATTGGTTGCACTACCGATGGTGAAATGTCTTCTAAATTGGGGTTTCAGCAAGATTCTTTAACGCTAATGCTTTTTTGCTCCGATACAGTGCAGATCAAGGCTGGCGTAGGATATGAAACACAGAACGATCCTACAGCCGCAGCGAAACAAGCGGTACAGAAAGCGATGCAGCCCAGCGCCGAGCCTAAACTCTGCATTGCCTTACCGTCTAGCTATACAGCAAACGGTGCCACCACCAGCGGCGAAGGAATGATGGCAGGATTGACTCTTGCTTTAGGGGAACAAGTACCTGTTTTAGGCGGAACCGCCGGAGATCAGTATCGCTTCAAAACAACCTACCAGTTTTTCCGCACTGAGGTACTAATCGACGCTCTGCCCATTTTAATTTTTTCGGGAGATCTCCACGTCTCCTACGGAACAGCTTGCGGCTGGACACCAATGGGAGCCAAAGGTGTAGTCACCAAAGCTCAAGGTACAGTTCTTTATGAAATCGACGGAAAGCCAGCAGTGGAGTTCTATCAGCGCTATTTGGGCGATCGCCCGCCTTCTGCTGAAAATCCACTGGCTGTTTATGAAGCGGGGAGTGATGGTTCTGATAGCTCCTACTATATGCGCGTGCCTAATGCCTCCGATCCTGAGGTTGGAAGTATTCATTTCTTATGCGATATTCCCGAAAACTCCCTAGTACAGCTAACTGAGATTAGCCGCGATATCTTGATTGCAGCATCCGAAACATCTTTTCAAACTGCTCTCTCTCGCTATCCTGGCACTACGCCTACGGCAGTGTTGCTGTTTTCCTGTTGTTGTCGGCGCTGGCTGTTGGGCACCCGTGCCAAAGAAGAATACTTAGTGGTAAAAAACGCATTAGAGACCCCACTTCCCATCTGTGGATTCTATACCTATGGCGAGTTCTCACCGCTAGAATCGCACGGCAAAACTTATTATCACCAAGAAACGTTTGTCACTTTATTAATCGGCACAGAGTCATAATTTTTATCGGAACGGGTAGACGCAAGAAATTTATGGAACCAACCGATGACACCACCCGAATTAAGGAGCTAGAAAGGAAGGTTCGGACTTTAGAACGAAAGCTGACCCGTTCTGAAACCGATCGCCAAGAGCTTGAGAAAGCCAATGAAGTCCGGGAAGTTGTCCTTAAAAATGTTATTCGAGAACTTGAAGAGTCGAAAATAGTCTTGGAAGATAGGGGAGACGACCTTGAGGCGACTCTGATAAACCTCAAGGCTTTACAGGTTAAATTGGTTGAATCTGAGAAAATGTCGGCGTTAGGGGTTTTAGTTGCGGGCATTGCTCATGAAATTAATAACCCGGTAAGTTTTATTTATGGGAATATGCCTTATGCCAAAGCCCATATTCAAGATTTGCTGAAGCTAATCCGTCTTTATCAACAACAATATCCTGAACCTACTGCAATCTTGCGGCACGAATTAGAAGCGATCGATTTAGAGTTTATAGGATATGATGCGGCGCGAATGTTTCAGTCGATGACCGTAGGAGCCGAGCGGATTCGGGAGATTGTTAAATCGCTCCGCACGTTTTCGCGGTTGGATGAATCAGGATTTAAAGTTGCTGATATCCATGCGGGGCTGGAAAGTACGTTAGTGATTTTGAATAGTCGGCTGAAAGCGTTTTATCCGAATGGAATTCAGTTAATTCGAGAGTACAGTCCATTGCCCTCGATCGCTTGTTATCCAGGGGCGCTCAATCAAGTCTTTCTAAATATTATTGTGAATGCGATCGATTCTTTAGAAGAGCGGGTTGCTTTTGATCCTTACCCAGATCCCACAATTTGCATTCGGACTGAACTTGAACAAGAAAAGTGGGTCAAAATTGCAATGGCAGATAATGCTTTAGGCATGAATGAAACGGTGAAATCGAAGCTTTTTGATCCCTTTTTTACCACAAAGCAAGTAGGCAAGGGAACTGGGCTGGGATTGGCGATCGCTCGTCAAATTATTGTTGAACAGCACCATGGCTCTCTCGAAGTTTCTTCTGTGGTGGGGCAAGGTTCGGAATTTACGATTAAGCTGCCCGTTCATTAACTCCGCTATCTCTTTGTTAATTCCAAAGCCGTGTTAATTCCAAAGCCGTCGCCTCGGTGATCCTTTGAGGCGATCGCTAGTATCTCGTAATAACTTAGGAATATCTAAATTCTCGGGGCACCGAGGCAAACAATCGCCGCAGTCGGTACAGCGATCGCCTTTGCGTCCTGCAAACCAATGCCCTGCATTTTCAAACATGCCATAGCGGTATTGCCCAAAGGCAGTCATTTCATAAGCTACTGCCAGATTTCGTAGACGCAACACTTCAGGAATATGGATGGCTTCAGGGCAAGGCAAGCAGGCATAACACTGGCTGCATTGATCAGTTTCCAGAGCTATTTTTTGATGGGTTTGCAGTCGTTCCAAGATCTCTTTTTCTGACGTGTTGAGGGGCTGATCTGCGTCGGCAATGGGGAGAAGCAAGTCTAGTTCGGTCGGGTCGGCTGCCCCCAAGCTCAAGGTTGTGATGCGGCGATCGCTCAAGAGAAACCGATAGTTGAGGGTTAAGGGCGAGTAAGGATGGCACAGATCGACCAGAACTGAGGAAGGGCTGTGCAGCATTCCGCCTTTGTCGGCAGGAGAAATGATGAAAATGCCCATCTGATTCTGGGATGCCAGGGCGATCGCAGCTTCATTTCTCTGAAAAAAGTAATTGTAGTGAAGGTTAACAAACTCAAATTGGTTAGTGGCGATCGCCCGTAAAATCACCTCTAGTGAGGCATGAGTCGAAAAGCCAACATGCCTGATTCGTTGATCTGCCACAGCTTGCCGTACAGCCTGCATACAGCCATCAGGAGCTTCTATCCAAGCCAGATGTTCCTCGGTGTTTAGTCCATGAATCGCAAGGCAATCGAGGTAATCAACCCCCAGCGTTTCTAAAGATTGGTCAATGCTCTGTGCCATCGTGGCAGCATCGGCACAAGGGGGCGCTTTGCTGGTGATGTAGAGCGAGGCGCGATCGATCCCATGGAGGGCAGTTCCTACATATTGTTCAGCCTGACCATAACCTCGTGCTGTTTCAATATGGTTAACGCCTAGGGCGATCGCGCGGTGAATGGTTTCTACAGCATTCTCCTGAGATGCTAGGCAGCGCATGGTTCCTAGAGAAAAGATGGAAAGGGGAAGATTGGTTTTTCCAAAAAAACGATATTTCATGGTGCCCAGGACATCCACGGGAGAACGCCGCTACTGGAACTCTCCGGGGCTGCTAGATTTACCACCCTGTTTAAAGTCTTGGGGTCGCAAATTAGAAATGAAATCTCGGAAAGCCCGACGTTCAGCTTCATCTGCATCGCGATCGACGGGCATTGAGGCATCAGCCACCACTTCTTCCATTACCCAAATGGGGCTTTTAGTGCGGATGGCAATGGCGATCGCATCACTAGGACGAGCATCAATCTCTTTATGGGTTTCCCCGTGGCGCATTTGAAGAATAGCGTAAAACGTATTATCTTGCAACGAGTGAATAATAATGCGCTCTAGCTCCATGTCCCACTCATCCATCATGTTAACCATCAGGTCATGGGTGAGAGGACGAGGGGGTGCCTGATTTTCCAGGGCACTAATAATGGCTCTCGCCTGGTCTTGCCCAATAAAAATAGGGAGTTGGCGGCGTTCTGTGGCATCTCTGAGCAGGATGATGGGACTGCGTGAGACTGCATCCAGGGCAATTCCAGCGACTTTCATCTCTATCATGGGCTTAGCCTCTAGAATCCTTTAAGGAAGGGAAGGGACAACGGAACCGACGCACCAAAGCAATTATTTAGAACCTATCGACTTCTATTATGGATGTGACGAAGCACTTACAGACTTTGTGTCAATGAATTTATCTATTTTTAACTATCTGTAAAGTATTCGTCAGTGCAATTAGGGAACTTTTCCAGGTTTGCTAAACAAGCTTAGGTCAGTCCTCTAAAAAAATGTTAGTCGCTTGGTGAATTTTTCTGACTTCCAGTATGCCCTGAACTTCTGCTCAGTCCACAGCCCCATATTGAAATTTCCTGACTTTCAGTGATTGATTTATTCCATACTTGCGATGGAAACAGGGTAGATGTAAGGATATAACCTCAACCTAAGCGATCGCCTTCCCCCAGCTTACATAAGGCAAGCGAGTAGCCGTAGCTCGAATTTTCTCAGCCTGGGCAACCAACTGTCCACAAGCATCCCAAGTACCGCTGATAAACATATTACGAGAGCCTTCGCCCATTGCTACAAGAATAGAAAAGTCAGGGGTGCTGACCTGCATGGCTTCTAGGTCGAGGGTAACCGCAGTTTGGGGATTTGCCGCGATCGCCGCCTGCAATTTCTGCACATCAGCAGGATCAGCCGTAACGCAAGGAATCCCCATTGCTACGCAGTTACCAAAGAAAATTTCAGCGAAGCTTTCACCGACCAAAGCTTGAATCCCCCATTTGGCGATCGCTTGAGGTGCGTGTTCGCGTGAAGACCCGCAGCCAAAGTTTCGGTTTACCACTAGCAGATTTGCCCCCTGATATTGAGCTTGATCGAAGGCATGCTGTCCGGTTGCCTGAGCGCGATCGTCGGCAAAGACTTGAGCGCCCAAGCCATCGAAGGTAACGCAGCGGAGGAAACGGGCGGGAATAATGCGATCGGTATCAATGTCGTTACCAACGAGGGGAACGGCGCGACCGGAAATAGATTTAACTTGACTCATAAAATTTTCCTTTTTTGATGACAAGATTTTCGATGACAAACTTAAACTTCAGTAGATCCAAAAGATTCAAAGGATTCAAAATTAACGCGATCGTAAAGATCTTTGAGAGAAATTTGAAGGGCGATTGCGGGTAACACGAGTTGATCGTCTAAAGATTCATATTCAGTTAATAACCATTTCCCTTCCTCAGTTTTGCTAAAGTGCTCCACGTGACAGGTGTACTGATTAATCAGCACATATTCCCGCATCTCAGGAATGAAACGGTAGTAAGCGAACTTGTCACCGCGCGCTGCTTCGCAGATACCGCAAGGGTCGTGAGCGCTAGTGGATTTAGATAATACTTCCGCAATCAGTAAAGGATTAATGACAGTATCAGAACGTTTCTCCTGAAAGATAGGTTCTCCTGCCATGACCATGACATCTGGATAAGGTTTGGAGTTGCATTGTACTGTCCTCAAGGTTAATGACTTTTAGCAGATGTTCGGCAGATGGCGTTTAATCTGGGCGCATCAGCTTAAACGCCTTGAAATTGACGATTTATAACATCTCTCGGACATCGGTTACAGTCCCTGCGATCGCCGCGGCTGCGACCATTGCCGGACTCATTAACAGCGTTCGCCCCGAAGATGAACCCTGCCGCCCCTTAAAATTGCGATTAGAAGAAGAAGCGCTAATTTGCCGCCCCTGCAATTTGTCAGGGTTCATTGCCAAACACATCGAGCACCCCGCTTCTCGCCACTCAAAACCCGCTGCCTCAAAAATTTTGTCCAATCCTTCGGCTTCGGCTTCCTGCTTAACCCGCTCAGAACCAGGAACGACAAAGGCTTTGACTCCATCGGCGACATGGCGACCTTTGGCAATTTTTGCGGCTTCTCGCAGATCGCTCATGCGTCCGTTGGTGCAGCTTCCGATAAAGCACACGTCAATTTTGGTGCCGCTGATGGGCTGTCCTGGTGCTAAATCCATATAGCGGTAAGCTTCGGCGGCAAGTTCCCGATCGCCCTCTGCCATTTCTTCAGGCTGAGGCACCGTTTGATTAACCGCAATGCCTTGACCTGGTGTAATGCCCCAGGTCACCGTTGGCGGAATGGTTGCTGCATCAAAGGTGACCACATCGTCGTACTGAGCATCGGCATCACTGTGAATGTTCTGCCACCAAGCGATCGCTGTATCCCAATCGGCTCCTTTAGGAGCAAAATCTCTGCCCTTAAGATATTCAAACGTAACAGCATCAGGATTAACGTAGCCACACCGAGCGCCGCCCTCGATCGCCATGTTGCAAACGGTCATTCGTTCTTCCATCGTCATTTGCTCGAAGGTGGTTCCGGCAAACTCGTAAGCAAAGCCCACACCGCCCGTCACGCCCAGCGTCCGGATAATGTGCAGAATCACGTCTTTGGCATAAACGCCTATGGGCAAAGTGCCGTTAACCTCAATTTTGCGAACTTTGAGCTTGGAGAGAGAAAGGGTTTGGGAGGCTAAAACATCACGAACTTGGCTGGTGCCAATCCCGAAAGCGATCGCCCCAAATGCGCCGTGGGTTGAAGTATGGCTGTCTCCACAGGCGATCGTCATGCCGGGTTGAGTTAGCCCTTGTTCAGGAGCAATCACATGAACCACGCCTTGATTGCCAGAGCCAATTTTATGAAAAACAATGCCGTTGTCTTGAGTATTGCGCTCAATTTCTTGCATCATGGTTTCCGCCATGTCGTCGGCGAAAGGACGAGATTGATTTTCAGTCGGCACAATATGGTCAACAGTGGCGACAGTGCGATCGGGAAACAACACCTTCAAGCCCCGTTCGCGCAGCATGGCAAAGGCTTGAGGACTGGTGACTTCGTGGATTAAATGGAGACCAATGAAAAGTTGGGTTTGCCCGGAAGGTAGTGTCCCTACTGTATGCGAGTCCCAAACCTTGTCAAATAAAGTGCCTTTACTCATGATGCGATCGCCTTCTCAAAAACAGTGTTCTGCTTCGGCAGCAGTTGGCAAAATTGTAGCGTTACGGGTGCTGTAATTGCCTGCTGTCGATAGCTCTACAGTAAGGAATGGCGTTGTGATTGTCCAATATATCTTTGGAGTGCTATTAAGATCTCACAGGTATTAGTTCTTTAAATGTACGGTCTTAGGAAGGCTCTATTCAAGTTCGGTATAATCCAGTTGCAAGGATAGCTTTACTGAGTCGCCATGACGATCGCCCTTTCCAAGCGCTTCACTTTAGAGGAGTACCATCAGCTAACTGAACTGGGCTTTTTTAACGAAAATAACCGAGTAGAATTAATTCGCGGAGAAATTATTCAAATGATTGCCAAAGGCACGCCCCACTCGGTTTGTGGAACGCGCCTCAACCGCGAAATTACAAAGCTCATTGGCGATCGGGCTACCGCTAGAACGCAGGAACCTCTTCAACTTCTGCCCAATAGTCTGCCGGAACCGGATTATGCGATCGTGCAAAATCGAGAGGACGACTACCTAGCCTCTCATCCTGCACCCGAAGATGTGGTACTAGTCATTGAGATTTCGGATTCTTCATTAAGCTATGACCAGGAGATTAAGCTCAAACTTTATGCTGAAAGCGGCATCCAGAACTACTGGATCTTTAATCTCAGAGAAACTATTTTAGAAACCTATAGTGACCCCTATCAAAACACTCAAGGTGGTTTTGGATATCGTGTCAAACGGATTTTACTGCCGCTCGACAAAATCGCCCTGCCAGGGTTCCAAGATGCAGTGCTTAATCTGGCTCAGGTTTTCCCGACAGAGCTAAGTTGAGCTTTTACAGCGGCACTGAATATCCCAAAGCCGCCTTCACTTTAGCCAGGGTTTGATTGGCGATCGCCCCTGCTTTTTCTCGTCCGTCCTTTAGCACCGACTGAATATAGCCCTCGTCCGCCATGATGGCATGGTACTTTTCCTGGATCGGTTGAAGGGTGGCGATCGTTGCCTCGGTCAGCAGCGGCTTAAAGTTTCCCCAGCCCATATCCTGACATTCGGCAGCAACTATGTCTTTGGTTTGGTTCGACAAAATCATGTACAAATTCAACAAGTTATTGCATTCTGGGCGATCGGCATCGTCAAACACCAAGCCTCGAATCGGGTCAGTTTTACAGCGCTTAATTTTGTGCTGAATCAGGTCGGGTGGATCGAGAAGATTAATGCGGCTCAGGTCTGAAGGGTCAGACTTCGACATTTTGCGGGTGCCATCAGTCAGACTCATCACCCTTGCTCCGGCTGCCCGAATCATCGGTTCTGGAAGTTTCAACACTGGCTGATCTTCTTTGCCAAACAGGTAATTTAAGCGGGCGGCAATATCGCGGGTGAGTTCTAAATGCTGCTTCTGGTCTTCTCCAACAGGGACTTTATCCGGTTCGTACAGCAAAATATCTGAAGCTTGTAGCACTGGATAGGTGAGCAATCCTGCACTAACATTCTCAGATTGCTTAATGGCTTTTTCTTTAAACTGCACCATATCTTCTAGCCAGTTCAGCGGCGTAATGCAGTTAAATAACCAGGCTAGTTCGGCGTGTGCCGGAACGTGAGATTGCACAAAAATTGTGGCATGTTCTAGCTCAATACCGCACGCCAGATACATTGCTGCTACTTCGTAGGTGTTGGCGGCTAGTTGGGTGCGATCGTGGGGCACGGTGATGGCATGGAGATCTGCCATAAAGAAAAAGCTGTCGTAATCGCGGTGGATTTCGACCCAGTTACGAATTGCGCCTAAATAATTGCCCAGGTGCAGATCGCCCGTGGTCTGAATTCCAGAAAGAATGCGCGGCTTACCCATAGATCTTATGTCGCTTCCCGATGATGTCACTGTCAATATGTATCTCTAAGATATTGTGCCTGAAATTATTGGGCTTGAAACCTGCGAATGAGGAATACTCTCTAGTTCTGTGCGATCGCCCCAGGCAGAAACTTAGAATCTAACGCTTGTTCCAGTTCATAGGGAGACGTTTTTGGAAAAACTTCTTCATTCAACAAGGTTTCTCGAATCGCTAAGGCTACGCCGAGTTCATAGGCATCCGCAAAAGTCTGTTCTAGATAAGATTTCAGGCTAGGACTATCTTTTAGCAACAATTTAATTTGAATACGCTGCTCTCGAATTGTACCGATCCAGCTATTAATCCGCTGTTGAGGCTGAAACTGCCATTTGAGTAGATGTCCTAGCAAAATACCTAGACGATTTCGCAATGCTTGTCGCTCTTTTCGTCCCAACGACTCAATTTCCTCCACTAGATTAACTAAATCCAATTGGGCAAACTGCTGAGATTGGAGCAAGTCCACTTGTTCTAACGTCCAAGCATAGAAGTCTGTGTCATACGAATGAGTTGTCATGGCTTTCCGCTGGGCTTCTAACGGGCTTCGACCCACAAATACTAACCTAGTGTAAAGACAATCTAAATCCTTGGTCAGCTACTAGATAGGCTAGGGTAACCTGATGTCATCTGCGCCCCTGTCCTGGAGGAATTATCCTTGCCCAATCCCATTACCCAAGCCCAGCCGCCTCTAGAGTTTATTGAGCCAGAGTTTAACCCCTTGGTCTATAAAACAACGCAGCTATTGCAGCCTGCTTGGGTGCGTTGGCGGGCAAAAATTGCTGATGTTCAGGTGAGCAATCCTGAAGTGTTGGTAGATCTATATCGCCAGTTCCAGGAGGGCAAGATTCGCTTCATGATGGCGTTTCGGCATCCCAGCACCAACGATCCGCTGTGTATGAATTACCTGCTGTCGAACTATTTGGGCAAAGTAGCAAAGCAAAAGGGCATAAAGCTACAGCATCCCATTCATGCTCACTTTATTTACGATCGCGGCATTCCGCTTTGGGCGGGCAAAGGGGTGGGTTGGTACTATGCCCAAATGGGCTGCACACCGATTCGGCGGGGCAGGGTAGATTTGGTGGGGCTGCGATCGATCCGGCAATTGTTTACATCAGGGCAGTTCCCGATGGCAGCGGCTCCTGAAGGCGCAACCAATGGTCACAACGAAATCATGAGTCCGATCGAACCGGGCATTGCCCAGTTTGGGTTTTGGTGCATTGAAGATTTGTTGAAGGCGGGGCGACCCTCGCGGTATCTGCAAAGCAGCGCGCAACAGGTGATGATTCTGCCGATTGGATTGCAGTATCACTATTTATCTACGCCGTGGGAAGCGATCGCCAATCTACTTACTCAACTTGAAGCCGACAGCGGTTTACAGCCTTGCGGCGAGGCTGATTTGAAGGTAGAGGCTAATGGGGAAGGGTCTAATTTGAGTGAGCCACAGCAAATGGTTCTTTACAAACGGCTGATCCGTTTGGGCGAACATTTGCTGCCCATGGTAGAAAAGTTTTACGCCAAGTTTTACCATCAAAATCTCACATTGTCTGCGCACAGTGAGCCACCGCAACCTATCCTATTTTCTACAAATCGAAACTTAGCTGAACGCCTCCAGGTTTTGATGAATGCAGCGCTGAACGTGGCAGAACAACACTTTGCGATCGCCCCCAAAGGCACCATTACCGATCGCTGTCGGCGGCTAGAGCAAGCGGGCTGGGATTGGATTTACCGAGATGACTTGAAGAACGTTGAGAACCTGTCGCCCGTCGAGAAGGGTCTGGCAGACCGAATTGCCGAAGAAGCTAGCTTGCGGCTGTGGCACATGCGGTTGGTCGAAAGCTTTGTCAGTGTGACAGGGCAGTACGTGATTGAGAAACCGACGGGCGATCGCTTTGCCGAGATCCTGCTGATTTTTTGGGATATGGTGACGCGCATTAAAGGCGAAGTGCCGTTTCCGCGTCCGCAGCTTGGGGTGCAAGGGGTGAAAATTACCATCGGTCAACCCCTTTCAGTCAGCGATCGCTGGGAGACTTACCAAGTCAGCCGTCGCCAAGCCGTAGCAGGATTAACCCAAGACTTGCAAACGGCTCTAGAAGCAATGATCTTCTAAAATGACAGCATTTCTATCTTTCTTTACCCAGCCATCGAGGTCAACATGGTTACTCTGCAACTCCGTCAAATTGACGTGCCACCCGGACATCGCGTTCTCTTTAAAGATGTCAGTTGGCAGGAGTTTGAAGAAATTCTAGAAGAACTGGGCGATCGCCGTGCCTCTCGACTGGCTTATAGCAAAGGGATGCTGGAGATTAGAATGCCATTACCTAAGCATGAAAAAGCCAAAGCCATCATTGGTGATTTGGTCAAAATTCTTTTAGAAGAAACAGAGACAGATTGCGAAAATTTTGCATCCAGTACGTTTAAGCGTAAAGACATAGCGCAAGGGATAGAGCCTGATGATTGTTTCTACATCCAAAATTATGCTCAAATGATTGGCAAAGATCGGGTTGATCTCAGCCTTGACCCGCCGCCAGATTTGGCAATCGAAGTAGATGTTACCTCTCGAACTCAATTAGATGCTTATCAAACCTTGGGCGTACCTGAACTATGGCGCTATGAAGAGGGGAATTTGCGGATCGATGTATTAGCCGATGGTAAATATGTGGAGTCTCAAGTTAGCCCCACGTTTCCAAATTTTCCTGTACCTGTAATTGTCCAATTTGTTGAGCAAAGTTTGAGTGCTGGCAGAAGCGCGACTCTAAGAGCTTTCCGCCAATGGGTTCGGGAGCACCTCAACGGTTTATAGTGAGTAACGGCAATTCCTGAGATTTGGCACTATGCATTTACTCATTCCAGCCGCTGGGTCGGGGCGACGCATGGGCAGCGATCGCAATAAATTACTGCTGCCATTATTAGGGCAATCTTTGCTAGCTTGGACGCTTCTTGCGTCTGAGCGATCGCCTGCTATTACCTGGATTGGCATTATTGGACAACCCGAAGATTGGACAGACTTTAAAGAAGCGATCGCCTTTCTCAATCTCAGCAAGCCAGTCCAATTAATCCAGGGAGGAGCAACGCGCCAAGAGTCAGTGTATCGCGGCTTACTAGGATTGCCGAGCGACTCAGAACGGGTGCTAATTCACGATGGAGCCAGATGTTTAGCCACACCCGAACTATTCGATCGCTGTGCTGCTGCTCTGTTGCACTGCACTGGACTCATTGCCGCTGTTCCTGTTAAAGACACCATTAAAGTAGTGGGCGCAAATGGTTTGATTACCAGTACGCCCGATCGCCGTCAGCTTTGGGCAGCCCAAACCCCGCAAGGCTTTGTTGTGAAAGATCTTTTAAAGTGCCATGAAGAGGGCATTCAGAAGCAATGGGAAGTGACCGATGATGCTATGTTATTTGAGCAATGCGGTTTGCCTGTCACCATCGTGCAAGGTGAAGATACAAACTTGAAAGTGACGACTCCTGTGGACTTGGCGATCGCTGAATTTATACTGCGGCAACGGCAGTAAACTTATTCTTTTAATTAAACGATCGTGCGTGCTAAATTTCAGTATAAAACTCTAGTTCTTGCCCTCTCAGGAAAGGAGGTTAAAGGTTAATTCGGCAACGTAGCTAGAGAGACTGCTCCCTCAGTGCCTCTCCTCAGGAAAGAGACTTTGAACAGGTTCGTACTTTTCTCAGCAACGCCAAATTAACCTCTCTTCTTTTTAACGAAAGGAGCTTTGAACGGCTCATCCTCACTTCGAGCAGGTTTATATTTCTATTTAGCAATGCCTATTTTCTTAGCAAACTATTTTAATAAGCCAAGACTTTTCATCTATAAAACTGATGGATTTCTGTTCTCAATCAAAGCTGTGCGACTTAAATCCATACTCCTAATTATTAGTCTTTTATTGCTTCTGGTCGGACTTCATTCAATAGCTTTTGCCCAATCGACTTTACCCGTCAGAGTCGATCGCTGGTTAGAAGTTCAATCTGTTTCAGGAACAGTTACTTTTTACCGCAACCAAACTTCACAAGTTGCCAAAGTTGGAGTTCGTTTAGGAGTCGTTGGAGATACCCTAACAACCGGGAAAGACTCTAGCGCTGTTCTGACGGTTGATACGGGAATTGGTACAGTTCGCATGTCTGAAAGCACGACTCTTCAAGTGAAAAGATTAGAAATGCTTCCTAGCGGCGGCATAGTGACCCTGTTAAACATTACAGAGGGGCAAGCTCGGTTGCAGTTGCGCCCGTTTACCAACTCTGATTCAGAGCTTGAAATTGAGACCCCGGCAGGAATTAGCGGCGTTAGAGGCACAATTTTTGGAGTAAGCGTTCAGCCCAATGGAACCACAGGCGTTGCGACATTAGAAGGGCGAGTTGTTGCTGAAGCTCAGGGGCAAGCGGTTGCGATCGAGGCAGGACTGCAAAGCTTGATTGTTCCAGGCGACCCCCCAACCCAGCCGACTCCATTGCAAGAGAATACTCAGCTTACTGTGCGATCGCTTATCCAGACCAGCGATCGCACAGTAGAGATCGTAGGACAAGTGGATCAGGTTAATCTTTTAGTAATTGAAAACGAGGTGCAAAATGTTGAACCTGACGGGACTTTTATCCTTCAACGATCGCTCCCGCGCGATCGTCGGATTAGGGCAACCGTCACTACGCCTTTAGGAAAAAAACAGGCTTATGAAATTGTTGTCCCATAGAAAGTTGAAGAGATTGGGGCTTTGCTTCTTAGCAGGCTTATTTTTGTCACTTGCCAGCTTTACCCATCCCTCGCTTGCCCAAATTGCTGACCTGCCCCCACCTGTGTGCGCCCGCTATAATTTTGAGCAGCAAGAGGACGTGATTATTTTGGGGAAATTACCCAATGCGCCCTATGTGGTGATCGTTCCTTTAAACGGTGATGCAGACAGTAACGCGGATGTACTTTCAGAAGTTCAGCAATGTGTCGCAGACTCATTTCAAGCTGAGTCTGGGTTAGGAAAGTACATTCAGGCAGGTGCCTTTGCTCGACGCTCAGCGGCTCAACAATTGACGCAACACTTGTATTCTTTAGGTCTAGATGCCCGTACTATTTATTCTCCGTAACCCGTTTCTCACCAAGCAATCAGGGTTTATGCATAATGTTCACCTCAACATCTGCACGACTCTCTAAATCCCTTATAGTGGGTAAAAGTCTACGGGAATCTAGAGAAACTGCAATGTCAAAATAGTTAGGCTATAAGCTGGGTGAAGGAATATGCACAATTGGCGATTCTTCAACAGAGGCGATGCTAGAAGACAAAATTCTTTAAGCCGATGGCAGGACGGCATTGGCAGTATGCTGCCTGGAATTGTTGCAGCGTTGGCGATCGTAGGTTTGCTAAAGCTTGGCGTATTGCAGCCTTTAGAAAATATTGCCTACGGTCAACTGTTTCAACTGCGCGGAGCAATTTCCTGGGATGAGCGCGTAGTAGTCGTTGCCATTGATAATGCCAGCCTTAAAGCCTTAGGACGATTTCCTTGGTCTAGGCAAAAATATACTGAGTTGCTCAAACTATTAACCCACGGTGCAGCCAGTACGGTAGTTCTAGATATTCTATTGACCGAGCCTAGCTCCGAAGATAAAGCCCTTGCCGAAGCAATGATAGAGCAAGGGCGAGTCGTTTTGCCCCGAGCCTGGGATTTTAATGGTGCACCTTTACAAGCCACGCCTACCTTGCGACAAGCTGCCTTAATAGAAGGGCATATTCATCAGCGTCAAGATGGGGACGGGCTCGTGAGAACCCTTGAGCCACAGTTGGAGAATGTCCCGATGTTGGGGGTTGCTGCTGCCCAGGTATATAGCCTAGTACGCGAACCTGTACAACTCCCCGACCTGAGCCAGCTTGTATGGCTGAATTGGGCAGGTTCCGTTGCTAATATTCCCACTTACTCCTACGCCGATATTCTGCAAGCTCGTATTGCGCCCCATGTGTTTGAGAACAAGATTGTTGTTATTGGTGTCACGGCATCTGGCTTTGATGCTTTGCAAACCCCCTTTAACCGCAATCCGTCTACCACCAATGTTTATCTGCACGCTACCGCTATTAACAATCTTCTTCAGCAAAATTTTCTGCGCGTCCCTTCAGAAAACTGGGTAATTGTCAGTTTATTGCTGAGTGGAACGGTGTTAAGTACGATGATGTGGGGTTGGAACGTTCGGCAGCAAATGTTTGGGTTGCTGGTTCTGTGCTTGGGCTGGGGCAGCGTTTGTTTACTGCTGCTAGAGCGCAATTACTGGATGCCGTTAGCTTCTCCGCTACTCTTAGGAGTGACGACAACTCTAGCCCTGCGGGTGAAGCAACATCTCCGAGAAGAAGAACTGTTTCAGCAGGAGGTGGAGCGGCTTTGGAAAACCTATCGCCAAGATTTGGTAGTGCAAAAGAGCTTGTATACGACGGTGCCGACTCAACCTGAGGGGCTATTGCAATCAACAGTGGCACTGCGAATTACACAACTTTCGTCGTTGGCTGAGCAGTTTGGGCGATCGCAATCGACCCAAGCTGCCATTTCTAGAAGCCTATCCATTGGGTTGCTGGCGGCTGACCTAGACGGTTGGATCTGGTTCTGCAACCCGATCGCCGCTGAATGTTTAGGGGTGCAAGTGGGCGATCGCCTGCAATATCGCCTGATTCCTGAATGGTTTACCCTCGAACAATGGCAAATTGGGCTAGAGAGACTCTTTCAGCAAATTCCCTTTGTGTCTCACGAACTGCAACGAGACGATTGCTGGTTTGAAATTCGCTTAGAGCCGTTGCTTGCTCCACCTGTTCCTACCCCTGAGCCTCTCAGTGGTTTTGACTGGGGCAATGATGATTTAAGCTCTAGTCTCGATCGCTGGGGAGACGGTACTCCCCAGGGGTTACTGCTGCTGCTAGAAAACATCACCACCAGAAAGCAGGTCGAAGATAGTCTCATCAAACAGATGCAAGAACTCCAGATTATTAACCAGCTTAAGGATGACTTTCTAGACACCATTTCGCACGATATGCGCGCGCCTTTAACCAACATGAAAATGGCGATTCGGATGCTAAAAGTTGCCACCACAGAGGAGCAGCGACAACGATATCTCCAGGTATTAGAAGGAGAATGTCTCCGGGAAACCAACTTAATTGAAGATTTACTCACGCTTCAACAGCTAGAAGCAGGTGCAAAACAGCTTGTTTTAGAAGAAATTGATCTAGCTCATTGGCTCCCGCAGCTTTTAGAACCGTTTCGGCAACGAGCGCAAAGCCGTCAACTGACCCTCGACCTTAAGCTCCCGGTGCCGATGCCGCCCTTTCTTTGCGATCGCTCTAGCCTTGAGCGCGTACTGGTCGAGCTGATCAACAATGCTTGCAAATACACCCCACCCGAAGGCAAAATTAGGGTCGAAATTGAGGGGGGAAAGGAGGGGATACAATTTGTGGTGCGCAACTCAGGGGTCGAAATTCCTGCCGCAGAGTTAGGTAAGGTGTTTGATAAATTTTATCGGGTCAGCAGCAGCGATCGCTGGCAACAGGGCGGCACTGGATTAGGTTTAGCTCTTGCCAAAAAAATGGTTGAGCAGTTGGGCGGTGATATTTGCGTCATGAGTCAGTTTGAACAGACCACTTTTACTGTGCAAGTGCCAGTTCAGAAACCTAGGACAGTTAACAGAATTTTTCAGAATGACTGAGCTATTGGCTATAGCATGGGCTTTATTTGCAACTGAGCCTGCCAATTCAATGCTGCCAGACGTTCATAGGCTCGATCGATGCTGCGTTGTCCGCGCAAGAACCCAGTATTGGCACCAGGACAAATGTGGCTGAGCGTGGCTGAGGAGAAGCGATCGCTCAATGCCTTAACGCTCTCAATCTGCCGTTTCCAATGAAATGTTTTAGAAATTCGTAGGGGCACAGGTTCACCTCGCTGATTGGGCAACAAATGCCGCCCTGTAAACAAGATGCCGCCTTCATGGTCGCAATACAAACACGCTGAGCCGGGTGAATGTCCCGAAGTCCAAATGGCTTGACAATGAGGGCTAAAGCGGAACTCTTGCTCAAACGCGGTGACCTTTAGCCCAGGGAGCAAATAAGCCTCTTGTTCTTGAATTACTATTTCACAGCCAAGAGCCTGCTGGATTTCTTTTACTTTGCCCATGCCGCCCCGATGGGTCATAAACAACCAGCGAACGCCCTGTTCCTGCAAAAATTCAGCATTGACCTCGTCCCAAACCGGACAGTCGATTAAGAGGTTCCCAGTCTCTTCTAAAAGTAAGTAGGCGGTTCCGCCTAATGTGTCTCGATTGGGGGGAAACGCGTACACCGTTCTGAATACTGGGCGCGGTAGTTTAGGGAGAGAAGAAACCATAATTAAGTACGGGAATAGATAAATTCGCCAGTTACTTAGCGTAACAAGTCTAGTGCAGGACGGATGAGGATTGTTTGAACACGTTATGCTGGAGCTCTGGCGATCGGCTAACCAGCTAGACATATTCCAGCTAGACATATTCCAGCTAGACATATTGATGTATTGACGAGCTACAGCATGTTTTTTTGGCTAATCCTTCTTGGAATTTTGACTTATGTTGTGGTGCGCCGGAGTGTCGCAGACGTGACCCGCACGCCCATTTGGATATTGTGGTTGGTAATGATGACTCCAGCATTTATCTGGACAGCATGGGTGTTGCTGAAGGGAGACGAGCAGGTTCCTTCTTTGCTGCTGCTGATTCCGTTTGTGGCTTGCCCAGTCCTATATTGGACGTTGGTACAGGCTGGCCGTCGTCCGGCACGGGCAGGGGCAAAGCCTCAGAAGGATCTGGCGATCGCTGCCCCCGCTGCAGCTACCGCTCAGTCCACTGTTCGACCGATTACACCAGAAGAAGAAGCCGATCTGAAAAACTGCTTTCCCTGGTCGGTTTACTATTTGCAGGATATTGAGTATCGCCCTCAGTCCTTAATTTGCCGAGGGCAACTCCGCACTCAGGCAGATGCAGCTTACAAAACAGTGAGTGAGAACATATCGCGGTATTTTGGCGATCGCTTCCTCCTCGTTTTCCAAGAAGATCGGCATGACAAACCTTTTTTTGCCCTAGTTCCCAACCCCCATGCCAAAACCGCGAAAGAAACAAAGTTTCGATTAAGACCCGTCTTAGCGTTGGGGTTAGCAATAGCTACTTTGCTGACTACAACCCTCGCAGGCTTCATGATTCTGAACCGACCCAGTATCGCGATGCCCAAGGATCTGACACAGCTTTTGACCGGACTGCCCTATGCCGTGTCATTGCTGGCTATTTTAGGCACTCACGAGATGGGACATTTTCTAGCAACCCAGGTCTATCGGATGCGGGCAACCTTGCCTTATCTCATTCCTGTACCGCCTGCGGGTATTTTTCCTTTTGGTACGTTTGGCGCATTCATTCAAATTCGATCGCCCATTCCTAATCGCAAAGCACTGTTTGATGTGGGAATTGCAGGCCCCTTAGCTGGATTTGTGGTCGCAGTACCGATTTTAATTTGGGGCTTGATGCACTCTACACCGATCGCCCTAGAAGAAACATCCAGCTTGCTCAATCCCAATTCTTTTCAGCCTAGTGGCTCTCTGTTTTTAACCGTAGTGAGCAAACTAGCTTTGGGCAACCAACTAGCCTTGGAGCAAGCCATTAAGCTGCATCCAGTGGCGATCGCGGGTTGCCTAGGCATCATTATCACTGCCCTTAACCTTATGCCAGTGGGACAGCTTGATGGCGGACATATTGTTCATGCCATGTTTGGGCAAAAAAACGGAGCCAGAATTGGTCAAGTTGCGCGGTTTTTAGTATTGGCATTGGCGCTGGTGCAAACTGAACTGTTGCTCTGGGCAATTCTGCTATTTCTCATGCCCGTCGTTGATGAACCTGCCTTAAATGATGTCAGTGAGTTGGACAATAAGCGAGATCTGCTAGGATTTTTGGCTTTGGGCTTGTTAATTTTAATTATTCTGCCTGCCCCACAGTTCTTAACTAGACTGTTGTTCTGAACCCTAAATTTTGTTCTACACTCAGCTTCAAGCGCCTTTTAAGAAGAACCCTACCCATCTAAGAGCAAAGCCATGATTCAGGAAGTCAAGCAGTGGATTGATGAAATTCAGATTCTGCAAAAGAAGTTGACCGAGGCTGCGCAAGAACGAGAGGAGGCGTTTGCCAGTGCGGCGAAATGGCACAATCTTTATGAAACCGAAGCGAAACAACGACGCGCCGAAGCAAATTTGGCTCGGCAAAACGTCAATGTCTTAAAAGCCGAAATTCAACAGCTTCAAGAGTCACCGATGATAGGCTTTGAGGGTAATTTTGAAACGTCTGGGGTGATAAAAAATCGCCTACCCGAAATTCAGGAAGCGGTTCAGCAAACGGCAAAGTCCCTACAAAGCAGTGACGACCTCCAGGCACAACTCATGCAGGCTTGGGTAGAGCGCGATCGCCTAGCTCAAGCTCTCAAAGCCGAGCAAGCGAACCATGCGCAAACGCGACAGGCACTGACCACCGCCCTCGGTGATACCATCGAATACCTCAACCGAGAACGCACCAATCGTTACCAAACTGAACAAGCAGAAATACAGCGTCAAACCGTTGTAATCACTCACGAAACCGTTCAGCCCCAGTCTAAAACCCCATCACTTGCGCTACCGCCGACAAGTTTGGCTCAATCCCGGTCTTAAATTGGTTTTGGCAATGTTTAATGGCTGTGTCAGGATCTTTCAAGCCGTTCCCAGTCAGCACACAAACAATCTTTGCGCCTTCTGGAACTTGATCTTTTACTTTCAGTAAACCTGCCACCGAAGCAGCACTGGCTGGCTCACAAAAAATTCCTTCTTCTGATGCCAGCAGCCGATAAGCCATTAAGATTTCTTCGTCAGTGACCGCATTAAACTGTCCCCGGCTGGCTTCTTTAGCCGCTACAGCTTTATCCCAACTGGCTGGATTGCCAATGCGAATCGCAGTTGCTAGGGTTTCAGGATGCTCGATCGCATGACCCAGAATGAGCGGAGCCGCTCCTGCTGCCTGGAAACCCATCATTTGAGGCAGGCGATCGCACTGACCTGCCTGATGATACTGGCAAAAGCCCATCCAGTACGCCGAAATATTGCCTGCGTTGCCCACTGGAATACAGAGCCAGTCCGGTGCATCTCCTAAAGCATCCACAATCTCAAATGCCGCTGTTTTCTGCCCCTCTAACCGATAGGGATTGACCGAATTTACCAGCGTCACGGGATAGCGTGCCGACATTTCTCGAACAATGTTTAACGCGCGATCGAAATTGCCCTGAATTGCCAAAACTTCTGCTCCATACAACAGCGCCTGTGCGAGTTTGCCCAGCGCCACATAGCCATCGGGAATCAGCACATAAGCCCGCATTCCGGCACGTCGGGCATAGGCGGCGGCGGCGGCTGAAGTATTGCCTGTGCTGGCACAAATCACGACTTTTGCGCCCTCTTCCTTGGCTTTAGAAATCGCCATAGTCATCCCCCGGTCTTTGAAGCTACCTGTGGGGTTAAGACCGTCATATTTGACCCAGACCTGAACATTTTTGCCAACATGAGCGGCGATCGCTGGAGCTGGGATCAGGGGCGTATTACCTTCTAGCAAGGTTACGACTGGTGTGGCGGCAGTCACTGGCAAGTAGGCGCGATATTCTTCAATCAGCCCTCGCCAGCCTTTTAAGCGGGACGGGGCGGCAGGCTCAACGGAATTAACAAACGAAAGACTAGCAATCACGGCTGGCAACCTTAAATCAACAGGATGATTGCGTCAGTATACCCAATCACCGTGTTTACCAGTTTAGCTTGATGGGTTAATTTCATCTTCCAGATTGCCGGATTTGTCTTGCATTTGCAGAAACAACCGTGGGTAAACGCCTACGAAAAAGATCATCCAGGTCAAAATAGGAACAGCCATAAGGAGCGTCACCCAAAGAGTATGCAACAGTACCCAACTGCCACTAATGAGCGTAGTTCCGGTGAGTAAGATCGACCAAGGCTGGCACCACCAGGGTTTGTAATGCCAGACAGATTGATTGGGAGAGGAATTCATAAGTTTGTCTATCAAGTCGTGTATTCGGCGTTGATCTTGACATAGTCATAGCTGAGGTCGCAGCCCCAGGCGATGCCGCTGCCACCACCACTGCCCACGCCGACTTTGACTAAAACAGTATCACTCTTTAGATATTCCCCGGCGGCGGCTGTTTTCATGTAAGCACTGGCAGCGGGGCGATCGAACGCTAAGGGTTGCCCATGTTCCATCAGCAGGAAATCTCCAAGCTGCACGCGCAAATTGTCTTGCTCAAAAGGTACCCCCGCCCGTCCAGCCGCCGCCGCAATTCTGCCCCAGTTAGGGTCACGTCCAAACACAGCCGACTTAAAAAGGGCTGACCCCGCGATCGCTCTTGCAATTTGGCGAGCTGAGGCATCATCGACTGCGCCCGAAACTTGGATTTCAAGCAGACAAGTTGCCCCTTCACCATCCCGGGCGATCGCTTTTGCTAAGTAGATACAAACCTCGGTCAGCATCGCTTCCAACTTGTCAGCATCGGCTCCCGGTTCTGTGATAGCAGGGGTGCGCGACTGTCCATTGGCTAAAGCAATCAGCGAATCATTAGTGCTGGTATCGCCATCTACAGTGATTTGGTTAAAGCTTTTATCTGCCGCTCGGCTCAACATTTGTTGCCAAAGGTTCGACGAAACTGCGGCGTCGCAGGTGACGAAGGCTAGTAAAGTCGCCATGTTGGGATGGATCATGCCAGAGCCTTTACAGATGCCGCCAATGCGGACAGGGCGACCGTCAAACGTGGTTTCGAGGGCGATCGATTTGGGCACTAGATCAGTTGTGACGATCGCCCCTGCCGCTTGGTCTGAGCCAGTCGCGGAAGCCGCTGCGACCAGTTGAGGCATGTGAGCGCGCAGCCCCTCCATTTTGATCCGTTGACCAATGACCCCCGTCGAAGCCACTAGAACAAGGTCGGGGGAGACATTAAGAGCATCTGCCAGAAGTTGAGCACTTTCCATAGCATCTGCCCAGCCCTGTGCCCCTGTCGCCGCATTAGCTTGTCCAGCATTGCAGAGGATGGCACGGGCAGAAGGCTTAACCTGAAGGCATTGGCGACAGTAATCAACGCAAGCGGCTCTGACTTGACTAATCGTAAAAACGCCAGCGGCGATCGCATCCACATCAGACAAAATCAGAGCCAAGTCTGGGGCCCCAGAGGGTTTAAGCCCTGCTGCAATGCCTGCGGCTTGGTAGCCTTTAGGGGCAGTTACGCCGCCAGAGATGAGTTGCCAGTCTGCCATTTTTAGTTCCTCTGCTGTAGGGGTAAGACTGTCCAAGGAAGCAAGTCTAAGGGAGCAAGTCTACTGGACTAAGACTATCTCGATCGTGCTTTCGTCCCTGCTCTCCCGCGATCGAGATGGGATGAGGGTTGCAAGAATTTGGGGTAGGCACGGGGGCTACCCCTGGTATCTAGTTGGATTCCTCGATTAAAAATTTATCCCTGAATGGTGACAGACACAATTTTGTCACCCTGACGGATAGCATTCACAACATCCATATCATTGGTTTGTCCAAAGGTGGTATGAACACCGTCTAGGTGGGGCTGGGGAGAGTGGCAAATGAAGAACTGGCTCCCTCCAGTGTCGCGTCCGGCATGAGCCATGGATAAGGTGCCAGCTTTGTGCTTAAGAGAGTTGATTTCACACTTAATGTTGTAGCCTGGACCACCCGTACCCGTACCTTCAGGACAGCCACCTTGAACCATAAAGTTGGGGATCACGCGGTGAAATTTGAGTCCGTTGTAGAAGCCTTTGTTGGCTAGATCTGAGAAGTTTTTGACGGTGTTGGGAGCTTCAGCATCAAAAAAATCAATGTTGATGGTGCCTTTGTCGGTTTCCATAATGGCGCGAGTCATGGTTTGATCCTCTTTTTTACGTGAAGCCTAGTTTACGTTAATCTCTGAATGATTTGACTCCATTTCTAAATTTGTAGAAGCGTCTAAATCCCAGGAAGGCGATTCGCTTAGTCGTTACCCCTAGCCCTCGTACCCTGGGTCAGGGTAAGCTCAAACACAATATAAAAATTTGGGAAAATATCTGTGACAACGCAAGAGCATCGCCTTGAGGTGGGGGCACTAACCTGGTTTTACCGGGAGGCAGTGCCGATCAATGTGTCGGACAAGCCGCCTGTAGTTTTGCTGCATGGGTTGCTGTCACAGAGCTACGGATGGCGACATGTGTTACCCGCCCTCACGGAGTATGGGTTCCGAGCGATCGCCCCTGACTGGATTGGGTTTGGCTACTCATCAAAGCCCGATCGCCGCACCTTTACCTACACCCCAGAGGCATATATCACGGCACTGGAAGCTTTCTTCGATGCTCTCAAGCTAGAGCGGTTCTCATTAGTTGTTCAAGGGTTTATGGGATCGATGGGGCTGCAATACGCCCTACGCCATCCTGAGCAAATCGAACGCCTGGCAATTTTAAATGCCCCAATTGCCCTAGAGGCAAAGCTTCCCTGGAAAATTAAGCTATTTGGACTGCCGCTATTGGGCGAGGTGCTGACCCAAGATCCCTTATTGGTCGATCGCACCCTTGAAGGCGGCGGCGGCTACCGCATAGAAGACACTGATTTAGATATCTACCGCCGTCCATTTCTCAAAAGCTCAGAAGCCGGACGTTCTTTGCAGGCAGTTATCCAAAACATGCAGCTTTCACAGGTAACTGCTGAGCTTGCAGGGTTTTCTCAGTGGCAGCATCCCACGCTAGTCGCTTGGGGTCTTAAAGATCCTTGGCTGCCGTTAAGTTTGGCGCAAAGTTTTACTGCCTCCCTGAAAGAGGGAGAATTAGTTCAACTCGAAGAAGTCGGACATTATCCCCAAGAAGATTGGCATGAAAAAGTGAGCGATCGCCTACTTCCCTTCCTCCGTCGCCAAGCTTAAAAGTTGGATTGGTGGGTTTCCTGTCAAAGGGTTCCCCCCAACGTGTGATGATAGAAACGTTTGATACAGCCGCCTGATACAGTCGCCTCAACGCTATAGCAAGCTACATTCGACGAACGCTAAAAAGAGAAAGCAGCCCCTTACTGTGATTGCAATTTACCCAGGCAGTTTTGATCCCATTACCCTAGGTCACCTAGACATCATTGAGCGCGGCTGTCAGCTTTTTGAGCGGGTGATCGTGGTAGTGTTTCGCAATCCCAATAAAACTTCCCTTTTTTCAGTGGAGCAAAGAACCCGCCAAATTCGCCAGTCTACAGGGCACTTACCTAATCTTGAAGTCGATAGCTTTGAGGGCTTGGCAGTGACCTATGCAAAAATTCGGCAAGCTAAGGTATTGCTTCGAGGGCTGCGCGCCGTTTCAGACTTTGAGCTAGAGCTACAAATGGCACACACCAACAAAACCCTAGCAGCCGATATTGAAACCATCTTTCTCGCCACTTCTACCGAACAAAGCTTCCTGAGCAGCAGCGTCGTCAAAGAAATTGCCAAGTTTGGCGGCCCGATCGAACACCTTGTCCCTCCCCCTGTCGTCTTAGATATTTACCAATGCTTCGCCAAGAACAAGATCTTAGAGGAACGAGCTCCCATAGCCCCACCCACGGTTCAAGCAACGGAGGGGCAGCCCATCGATCCATCCCTGGAGACACTATGAGACTAGGAGGCGTAGACCTACAGCGAGAACTGAATCGGCTAGAAGAAATCCTTCTAGACAGCCCGCGCGTGCCCTTGAGCCGACGAACCCTGATCAATGAGGAGCAGTTTTTAGAACAGTTAGACCTGGTGCGGTTAAACTTGCCCTCGGCGTTTCAAGAAGCTGCCGAAATTGTGGTTCATAAAGAAGACATTCTGCAAGAAGCCGAGCAGTACGCCCAAGAAATTATTGCTGCCGCCGAGCAGCGTGCCGCCCAAATTTTAAACGACATGGGTTTAGTGCGCCAAGCGGAGACGGAGGCAATGCAAATTCGGCAGCAGGTGCAGCAGGAATGCGACACGATTCAGCAACAAACCCTGGCGGATATTGACCAAATGCGACGGCGGGCGCAGCAAGAACTGGATGAAATGCAGCGGCGAGCATTGGCAGAATGTGAGGAAATTCAAGCGGGAGCAGATGATTATGCCGATCGCGTTTTGCAAGACATGGAGCAACAGTTAACCGAAATGATGCGAGTCGTGCGCAATGGTCGTCAGCAATTGCATTCAGAGCCGCCAGCTACCAAGAATCCGCCGCGCCGCGTACCTGAGTCACCCTCTCGTTATCCTGATTATCGCTAGGGTAGGGAATTCATTAGAATTAGGAGTTTCTGCAAACAATCAATAAAAAGAGCACCAGGTTTTTCACCCAGCGCTCCAAGCTCTAACGAACCGATGACCCACGAACCAACGACCCACGAACCAACGACCCACAAACCAACGGAGAGGGAGGGATTCGAACCCTCGGTACCTTTCGGTACATTCGATTTCAAGTCGAACGCATTCGACCACTCTGCCACCTCTCCAAGGCGGCACTGCTTATCTTACCCCATTTTGGGTTTCGGATTTTAGATTAGAGCCTGCATTTAACTGAATCAGCGTTCTGATAGCTTCTGCACTAAGAAGTGTTGAGCAGGCTGCTGGTAAAGGACTTCTTGGGAAGCGATCGCCCAATCTTGATCGATCCAAACTAAATCCGCGGTCTTCACCCTGCCATCCACTAGCGTCACCACCGAAAAATTTCGCTGCCAACCCGCCTCCGTCTGAATAATGCGGGGCACGCTAGCGGCGTTGAGGTAAATTGTCCCATCGCGCTGATCGAGGCGCTTGCGGATTTGTTTTTTGGTATGGCGAAGGGTGTGGTGCATATGCCCAAATGCAACTAAGGGAACTGTTTTGCCGATCGCCTGGGTTTGGGCGATCGCTGCTGCAAAATCTGGATCACCATGATCCCCCCCCAGGGGCTGCCAATCTCTGCCACAGAGATCTTCGGGTGCTGCGCCTAGCCCTAAAGGACCACAGTGTCCCATAAAAATGATGGTATCGTGGGCAGCACCTACGACGTTTTCCATCATGCGCTGGGTCGATTCTTCAAAACTTTTCACGCCAAACTTAGAATCATAAAACTCTTCATTTTTCCAGACAGAACCGCCCCAGCTAAACGGGCGAGCGCCCACAATTGTAAAGCCCCATGTTGGGAAATCTAGTTTGTTGTAACCCACATGAACCGCTGCCATTAAGTCGATCTGTTGCTGAAGGCGGTCTTCTACTTGGCGATCGTAGGGACATTTTTTTCTACCCCAATCAGTTGCCGAGTACCAGGCATCGTGGTTGCCAAAAATAACGGCTTTAGGCAAATTAACCTGAGCGATCGCCCGCACCACGCTCACGGCTTCATTACCGAAATCACCCACAAACAGCACTAAATCAATCCCTAAATGCTTCAGGGCAATTTCGTCATTTTCATCCCAGCGATCGTGAACATCGCCGACCACCGCGATTTTGCAGGATGAGCGTTCCTGTTCTTGATGAAGCCTGTTATTCATGCCCTCTCCCAAACTCGTCCTACTCGTTCTAAAAGCCACTCAATTCATTAACTCTCTACTTTCTCAATCCGATCTCGAATATCGTTCAAATCAACATAGCGATCGGTGGCATTGCGCAACTCTCGAGCAATCATGCCTTCAGTTGAAACAACAGTAATATGAGTACTTTTCGATCGCAAAAATTCGATCGCCCGTTCAAAATCACCATCACCACTAAACAAAATGACGCGATCGTATTGATCAACGGTATTAAACATATCTACGACAATATCAATATCTAAATTTGCCTTCTGTGAATATTTCCCAGAGTTATCGTCATAATATTCTTTAAGAACTTTAGTGCGAACGGTGTACCCTAAACTAATCAGCGCATCTCTGAAGCCTCTTTGATCTTGTGAATCTTTGAGTCCGGTGTACCAAAAAGCATTGATCAACATTAAATCTGGATCGTTGGTGAAGTGTTCTAACACTCGCCTTGGATCAAAAAACCAACCATTTTTTTGCTGAGCGTAGAACATATTGTTCCCGTCTACAAAGATTGAAAGGCGGCTCATTGGCGATAAAGGCATAGAGGTTTAAGACCTAAAAATTTGAGTAGAAATTTCAATTAGATAACTTTAGATCGAATATTTGCTAAGGCAAAATATCCAAGTGATTGAACGTTGAACCGATAAGTTTAAGTAAAATAATAATTGGGCTATTCTAGCTTAGTGGGGCTTTGCGAATCTAACAATCAACTCTTATCTAGGCTTGATTAGTAACAAAGCAATGGTTTGACGGCTCAGGGAAAACAAATTCAAGAGATAAACATTATTCTTTGCATTAATTTTTAGATTCAAAGGTAGCAACGCCAATCGCTTCAACTTCCTGAATAGAGCTTGGCATCAGCTATTCCCGCTACCTTTAAAGATAGCAAGCAAGCACAGTAGTTACTTCCAGTCCATAGATTCAAATCATGCCTCTCATCCATAGGAGATCTATCTTTAGGATGATAAGTAACTCTCTCTAAGTACTGACTTGAATGAATTGTTGCCAAGGCTACATTGTGGACAAGGCACTCATCCAAGGATATTGAGAAAGTTATGACTAACAAGCGTCCCGCTAATTCATTTGACAGCAATGATTCTCAAGATAATGTTCATGGTCGTAAAGTGACACCGGATGAAGTTTCATACCGAGATGGCTACGTTGACGGACAGTCTACTGATCGTTCTCAGGTTGTCAGCGATCAATATGCCAGAGAGGAAATCCGTGAGAGTAATGGAGTCGCTAGTGGTCTGGTCATTGGTTTAGCTTTTGCAGCCATAGCGGGGTTGGTTGCTGGCGGGTTGTATCTCACCACTCGCAGCGAGACAAATACTGCTCCTGTGGCTGCGCCTGTAACTGCGCCTGCCTCTCCTCAACCCCAGCGCAACACCACAATTATCGAACGCACGATCGAACGCACTAAAGAAGCTGCACCAGTCATACAAGCTCCAGATGTGCAAATAAATGTGCCGCCTGCCCCTGCCCCTGCTGCCCCTGCCCCTGCTGCACCTGCTGCACCTGCCCCCGCTGCACCTACCACTCCTGATTCTAGTAACAGCGAACCAAGCGCTACTGAATCAAATAGTGTAAATGATTCAAGTCAAGAGCCTTCAGGAACTTCTGAGAATACACCTGGGAACGCTGCTGGAGATCCAGATCAGTAAATCTGAAGCTGAGGCTTAATAGATGGCGATTCGGGTTTTGTGGTGCGCATCATAAAACCCGATATTTCTGACGATACTATTCTTCAGCGATCGCAGGACTTCCCCAGAGCCAGAACCCTAGCTGCCAGAAATCTGCTCGAATTAGCATTGCCGCGCCCTGCCTAAGCATTTACGAAGATCACTAAGCGAGCATAACTAGTTAAGGTGCTGTGTAATGAGCTTGAAGCCAAAATATAGACAAAATCGAGGTAGGCGCCAGTAGGAACATTCTATAAAACTTACTAGGGCACAGATTTTACCAGGGCACAGATTGCAGCAGCTTGATATACTTTGCTGGGTAAAGAATGGGCTGGGTAAAGAATGGGCTGGGTAAAGAATGGCAGGTACAGCATGGTAGCAGTAGCAATTTTGGCGGCGGGAAGGGGCACTCGCATGAAGTCTCGGCTGCCCAAGGTTTTGCATGAGTTGGGGGGGCGATCGCTCTTGGGGCACGTTTTGAAGTGTGCCGCGACGCTTCAGCCTGAAAGGCTGCTTGTGATCGTGGGTTACGGCAGCGATCAAGTACGAGCCGCATTAGCTCAGCAGGACTTAACGTTTGTAGAACAGACCGAGCAATTGGGGACGGGGCACGCAGTTCAGCAAATTATTCCGCACCTGCAAGACTTTGAAGGCGATGTGCTGGTGCTGAATGGCGATGTGCCGCTGCTCCGTCCTCAAACCCTGGAGTCACTGCTAAAAACCCACCAAGAACACGGCAATGCCGCCACTATTTTGACAGCGCAAATGGCAGAACCCAAAGGCTATGGGCGGGTGTTTTGCGAAGAGGGCGATCGGGCGACCCCGCTTGTAACCCGAATTATCGAAGATCGAGATTGCACACCAGAGCAGCGGCAAAATCGGCGGATTAATACCGGGATTTATTGCTTCCGCTGGCTGGATTTGGCTCGGGCACTGCCCCAGCTTCAGACTGACAACGATCAGCAGGAATATTATTTAACCGATGTAGTCAAGTTTATGTCGCCTGTTATGGCGGTTGATGTTGCTGATGAGCAGGAAATTTTGGGTATCAACGATCGCCTGCAACTTGCCACTGCCGCCGAAATTTTGCAAACTCGTATCAAGTCTGGCTGGATGGCGGCTGGAGTAACATTGATTGATCCCCAAAGTATCACCATTGACGATACGGTTCAGATTGAGCCAGATGTAATTATTGAACCCCAAACTCACCTGCGAGGACAGACGGTGATTGCAACAGGCAGCCGAATTGGGCCTGGTAGCCTGGTGGAGAATAGCGAGATTGGGGAGAATGTGACTGTTCGATACTCTGTGATTACAGATAGTGCGGTTCAAGCCAAAACCAAAATTGGCCCCTACGCTCATTTGAGAGGACACGTCGCAGTGGGGCAAGGCTGCCGGGTGGGGAACTTTGTAGAACTAAAGAATTCTACCCTGGGCGATCGCACCAATGTGGCGCACCTGTCGTATTTGGGTGACACGACTGCTGGCACCCAGGTCAATGTGGGTGCAGGAACCATTACCGCGAATTATGATGGCGTGAAGAAGCACAAGACTGTCATTGGCGATCGCACTAAAACTGGCTCAAACAGCGTCTTGGTCGCACCCATCACTATCGGCTCAGATGTCAATATTGCTGCTGGGTCAACCTTGACCGAGGATGTACCTGATCAGTGCTTAGTCATTGCTCGTGCCCGTCAAGTTCTGAAACCCGGATGGCGGTTGTCCACGGCTACGGATTCTGAGCAACCGCCAACTCATGAGTCTAGGGAGAAGGAGGCTGAACCTCAACTTGAGCCTCGATCGGATCTTTGACTGGCACAGTAGGTGGAATTTGTTGCAACAAAATCAGCCGCTCGATTACCGCTTTCACAACCGGAGCGGCTACTGTTCCCCCAAAAGCATTCTCTCCTCGCGGCTCATCAAACACTGCCAGAACCGCGTACCGGGGCTTTTCGGCTGGAAAGATACCGACAAAGCTGGTAATCCTAGCCCCATCAATATATCCACCGTTGGCAGCCGCCTTCTGCGATGTTCCTGTTTTACCCGCAACCCGATAGCCCGGAATTTGCGCTGCTTCCCCTGTGCCATCGGTTACAACTTCTTCCATCATCTTCAGCACCGCTCTGGTGGTTTGGGGTGAAAAGATTTGGCGAGGCTGAGGACGAGTTGGCTCCCATTGCATCTCGCCGTCTGGACTATAAAGCCCTTGCACCACATGAGGAACAATCAGCTTGCCGCCATTGGCGATCGTGCTGTGCAGTTGGAGTAACTTCAACGGGGTTAGCGAAAGCCCTTGCCCAAAGGCAGTTGTTGCAGGTTCAATAGGTGACTCGGTAAATTGCTCATAGCCTTTGCTTTGCCCCGCCGATTCCGCAGGGAGGTCAATGCCAGTTTCTTGGTCTAGCCCCAGTCGTTCTAGCCAGCCGTAGTAAAGCCCTGCTTGCAGCTTATTCATCAAATGCACCATGCCGACGTTGCTGGAGTATTTAAGGATATCAGCGATGGTCAGATTGCCCCGTCCGCCCTGAGATTCAAAGTCATTGTTTTGAATCGTCCAGCCGCCCACTTTAATCGCGCCCTCGTCGTAGAAGGTATCCGTAGGCTGAGCCGCACCTGCCTCCAGAGCGATCGCCACATTGATGGGCTTAAAGGTCGAACCTGGCTCATACAAATCGCTCAAGATCCAATCTTTACGGCTCTCTGGTGAAGCCTCGTAATACTTGTTGGCATCATAGGACGGCTCTGAAGCCATCGTAATCAACGATCCGTCCTGCACATCCATCACCAGCACTGCACCCCGTTTGGCGCTATATGCCTCAAGCTGCTGCTTCAAAATAGACTGAGAAGCTCTTTGTAACTGGCTGTCTACAGTCAATTTGAGCCGCTGTTCATCTTTTTTGAGAAAATCTTCTGGTAAGTTAATCGGAATAATCGAGCCGTCGCCCGAACGATTCAACTGCATTGCGCCCGTTGGACGCTGCAATAGTTTTTCCGACGATAATTCTATCCCAGCCTGTCCTTGGCGGTCTTGGTTAACATAACCGACCACATTCGCGAATAAATTTTGTTGAGGGTAAAGCCGCTGCTGTTCTTCAATTAAATCCATGCCATCTAGCTGCAAACGGTTGATGCTGCTAGCGGCATTTTCGGTGAGCAAATCGGCAATCCGAATGCCTGTTTCAGCAGTGCCAAACTGTTGCAGCAAATCCACAGCAGGCTTGTTAACCAGAGGAGAAAGAGCCGCCGCGATCGCTTCTTTCTCTTTTTTAAACATGACGGGATGAACAAACAGCGTATAAACGGGGCGATCGATCGCCAGCACATTATTAGTGCGATCGATAATAGGACGACGCGGTAGCGCAGCGCTCATCGAGATCATTTGCTGCCCCTTTGCCCGCTCCTGAAGCATGGATGCCTCGAAAATCTGAATGCGCAGCAGGTTCACAGTCAGCAGCGCCATGCCAAACATCAGCACGCTCCAAACGATCACTAGGCGCGATTTAGAGATAGCGTCAAGAGTATGGGCAGGTCGTCGAATAGGCGATCGACGTTGATCGGGTCGCCGCCGCCGCGCACCTGAAGGAGGAAAAGAAAGAGCCATGTTGTCACTACGTTGTCACTAAATGTTATCGCCAAGCGGACAAGCCCTTAATAGCCCAGGGGTTTATTAGGCAGAAGATCGGGGGTAGAGGCTTCGATATCGGGCTGGACAGCAGGACGAGGGGCAGCAGGTGCCAAAAAGATCATGCTGCTGGGGCTAGGAGCCACTAAGCCCGTCTTTGGGGTTTCTGCCTGTTGCGCCATCTGATTTTTCAAAACTTCGTTAGTTGCCATCAACTGCTGCTCCTGTTTTTGCAGCGCTCCCCACCGACGATATTCCTGCCCCCAGCGCTGCTGCGTAAAAACCGTCCAGCCATAAATTGCCAGGACAGCACCCATCAGTACCAAGGTCATCACCGTAGAGCCTTGCTGCACCTTCATCAAAAGCTTTAGCCACGCTGGCACAGGTCGCGGCTGAGGCAGCGGGGTGACCCTGGGCGTAGGGCGAACCTGCGGCTTCAGGTCAAACGCATTAGCAGACTCTGGGCGGCGAGGCTCAGGGGGGCGAAGGTTGGGCAGTGTAGAGGTTCGGTAAGCTGTTCTTCGAGCCGATCGCCGATCTGGAATATCTTGTCTGAGAGCCGCCGTCATAGGGGTTATGTCCTGCTGATAAAGATGCACTGATTGAGTGCTGATATTTGGGGTAAATAGATGGATTAAAGAACATGCCGATCGCCTTTGTACTCACTTCTGTACTCAAGAAATAGTACGAAAATTGAACGGCTTGAACAGTTCCACAAAGTATAAGGGGGCAAAGGGAAAATATCACACAATTCTGAACAATTTTATGGATTGTTTCTCAATTAAAGAACATAATCAGCCTAATAAAAAGGTAGAGACGATGAGCCGGACAAAATACTAAAATCTTTTACACTTCAAAAATTGTTTTTTAGGGTTTTTCCTATCAGAATTAAATAAGCTGAGCTAGTGTAGGTCAACTGATCCTAATTGGGGAGATGGGGTAAAACCCCTTACTTAGAGCTTTGGATTTTCCGTGCCTGTATTATTTGAATTATTTGAACGATTTTTAACTCAAGAAACTTTTAGCTAGGTAAGCTGTGCAGACTCAAACGGTTGAGGCTATTTTGAACCGGGCTTTGGCAAATCATGATCTCTCAGAAGCAGAGGGCGTACTGCTGTTGCGGCAAAAAGAGGCAGGGGCGATCGCGGCAATTCGCCAAACCGCTGACCAACTGCGCCAGCAACAATCGGGTGAAACGGTCACTTACGTGATCAACCGCAACATCAACTTCACCAACATTTGCGAACAGCACTGTAGCTTTTGCGCCTTCCGCCGCGACGAGGGGGCAGAAGGCGCCTACTGGCTAGATGAAGCCAAAATTTTAGAAAAAACTATCGATGCAGTTGCCCGCAACGCCACCGAAATCTGTATGCAGGGTGGTTTGCACCCAGGGGCAAAGCTAAATGGTGGTTCTCTCCCTTACTACTTGCGAATCGTCCGCACTATTAAAGAAAGTTTCCCTCATCTGCATCTTCACGCCTTCTCGCCCCAGGAAGTAGAATTTATTGCGCGGCAAGATGGACTGAGTTTTTCTGAGGTGATTGATGCGTTTCAAGAAGCTGGGGTTGGCTCAATGCCGGGAACTGCCGCCGAGGTTTTGGATGATGCGGTGCGGCGAGTCATTTGCCCTGAAAAAATCAACACAGAGGTTTGGTTAGAGGTCGTGAGAACTGCGCATTGCTTGGGTATGCCGACAACAAGCACTATCTTATCGGGTCATATTGAAACGCCTGAGCAGCAGATGCGGCATTTGGGGCTACTCCGATCGCTGCAACAACAGTCTTTAGAGCGTAGCGATCGCGGCTTTAGCGAATTTATTGTGTTGCCCTTCGTTGGGCAAGAAGCCCCCAAGCCTCTGCGTAGTCGGGTCGGACGCGATCAACCTATTCTAGAAGATGCCTTGCTGCTGATGGCAGTCGCTCGGATCTTCTTAGGGAATTGGATTAGCAATCATCAGCCGAGTTGGGTGAAGTTGGGCTTGGCAGGGGCAACAGAGGCGCTGAACTGGGGTTGTAACGATATTGGCGGGACGTTGATGGAGGAACATATCACTACCATGGCAGGCGCAACTGGCGGCACTTGCATGGAAGTGGAAACCTTGCGATCGGCGATCGAAAGCATTGGGCGATCGCCCCGCCAACGAGACACGCTCTATGGAGTGATTGCTTAGTTTCCCTTCAAGTTCCTTTTTGGGGGCTGATTGCTCTTGCTCTCCGGCTTTAGCAAAGAATTTACTGCCTTCAGCGATCGCCTCTGCTAATCTGCTTGTTGCTCACGAGCTTTTTGTTTCGTCTCAATTAGTTCAGCCAAATGCTCCATCGATCGCACTGGAGTTCCAGGCACTGAACCCACCCGATCCATCAATTTGTAGAATGCTTCGTTATCGCTGCGATGCTGTAAGACGTAAGACCAAAGTTCTGACTGAGACATCGTTTCGAAGTTTGGCTGGTTCATAGAAAAGTTGTCTCCCCATTTTTGTTGAGAGTCACAACGAACTCTTCAGTTGCTAGAATAACAGTATTTCTCGTACGCTCGTCTATCCGGACGAGGTAGATCAATCGGTACATTGTAGTCAGTTGATAGCAAACTCGGAAGCATTCTAGAGCTTGAGCCGAGGATGGCAATGAGGGAGTTTGCATAAACCGAGTTGTCTAAGAGGATGTCTGAGAAGTATCAAAGATTCTTACACTCGCCCCCCATCCCCCCATTCTGGGGGACTTCCGAACCAATGCTCCTTCAAAGTCCCCCAAAATGGGGGATTCAGGGGGCGGATCGGATAGCAATCTAGACTTCTCAGACATCCTCTAAGGCTGAGTGAGCAAATATCATCATCCTACAATTTTCCAGACCCTCTATTTCATAATACCGAACCCGAGAGAGCAGGAACAGAAATGACGAAGGGCGACAGAAGACTTTAGTTTACTGCTGCGTCCTCACCTCTTCTGCCCGAAACTGCTGCTGATCATCTAGCGTCCAGCAGCGATAGTCTGAGACAACGCCCGATCGCACAGACAGAATTAGATAAGAATAATCTGACCAGGCTAAGCGGCGATCGCTCTCGGAAGGCACTGCCGGATGATCGGGGTGAGAGTGATAGACCCCCACAATATTAAGTTGATGATCGCGGGCGTAGCGCTGGGCAGTGAGAAGATCTTGAGGATCAATCCAAAAGCGATCGCGTTTGCCGATGCCAATGTGATGAATGATCGCCGTTAGCTCTGCGCCTACTTCTGGGTTCCAAGCATTAACCGTTTCCCAAACTTTGGTGACTTTTTTAGTTTTGGTGGCTTGTTTAAAGAGGCGATCGGGCGTGAGATGCCCGAGCAGCAGTCCGCAGCATTCTTCGGGGTAGGTGCGAGTAGCGTGGGCAATCAGCTGTTGAACCTGTAGAGCGGATAGTTGAAGAACCATTTTCACTTAAAGAACTGTAGAAACAAGCATTTTAATTCTTAAGTGAAAGACAAGCTGGACTTAATACGGCATTAACCCACGAAATTACGTTTAATCATATGATTCGCGTGAAGATCTAGACAAAATGAGTAGGTTTGATTCTTCAGCCACCAGATGTCTAGACATTTCTAACGATATTCACACTATGCAATTCACAATATTTAAGTGACAGAAAATGTTTAGAAGAAATAAGTGGTTCAATTTTAGCTCAAAAGTCTTGATGGCTTGGGTGCTTACCTTTGTCGTAGCTGCATGTGTGACTCAGCAACCCGATGCTTCAACTTCTGCTGATCCTGCGGCAGTAACAACAGGAAATTCCTCTTCTCTAGTTGTCTACACGGCTCTTGAGGATGATCAAATTAAGGAGTATCTTTCCTCGTTCAAAACCCAGCACCCAGATATTACGGTTAACACGGTTCGAGATTCTACGGGCATTGTGACCGCTAAACTCATGGCGGAAAAAGACAATCCTCAAGCGGACGTGGTTTGGGGATTAGCAGCCACAAGTTTACTGGTTGCCGATCAGGAAGGTATGTTGGAACCTTACGCGCCCAAAGGGCTGGAGCAAGTGCAGGCGCAATTGCGAGATCCTCGTAACCCGCCGACCTGGGTTGGCATTGATGCCTGGATGTCTGCTTTCTGCGTCAATACCGTAGAGGCGAAAAAGAAAAATTTAGCCATCCCCACATCCTGGGCAGATTTGACGAAGCCAGAGTACAAAGGGCAAATTGTCATGTCTGATCCGGCGGCATCGGGCACAGGTTTCCTGTCTGTTTCGGCGCTTCTGCAAATGAAAGGAGAGGAAAAGGGATGGCAGTATCTTGATGCGCTCGATCAGAACGTTGCAGAGTACGTCCCGTCTGGCTCCAAGCCTTGTAAGTTGGCAGGAACAGGTGAGCATCCCATTGGTGTTTCTTTTGATTATCGGGCGGCAAAGGCAAAAGCTGACGGCGAGCCAATTCAAGCGGTTTTTCCTAAGGAAGGATCGGGTTGGGATATTGAGTCCAATGCTTTAGTCAAAAAAGCGCAAATTAAGCCAGCGGCTAAGACATTTTTAGACTGGGCAATTTCGATTGACGCTAGCAAAAAGTATGCCGAAAATTTTGCTGTAACTGCTGTGAAAACGGATGTGCCAATTCCAGCCGGATATCCTGCTGACCCTCTTGCGCAGATGACTAAAAAGAACGACTTTAATTGGGCAGCAAAAAACCGCGATCGCATTCTTGCCGAGTGGACGAAGCGGTATGGTTCCAAAACAAACAAGGGCTAGAGAGACTAAGCGCTCTTGCTCGTTAGGGTTACGTCGCGATCGGTAGGTTGTAATAGGCAGTGAAGTTAGAACTCAGCTTCATTGCTACCTGCCGATTAAATACTCACGTTCCATTGTCCTCCCCGAAAGGAGCAACAGACACTATGACCTTCTCAGAGCAATCATCCGTAAAGTCAATTCAGGAAAGCCCATCTTCTAGCACCACTTCACTTTCCAACACCGCTTCAGAACAGTCACAAACAATCCGCCAACTTGGAGAAGCTCCAGCCCGGAATTTAGGAGAGCCTTATCTCCAAGTAGAAAATGTTCATAAAACCTTTGGACAGTTCGTTGCCTTGCGTGATATTCATCTGAATGTTTATCCGGGTGAATTTGTCTGCTTGTTGGGCCCAAGCGGTTGTGGCAAAACCACCTTGCTGCGAATTATTGCTGGGCTAGAAGACCAAACGAGCGGACGGATTATTCAAGCAGGCAAAGATGTCTCCAAGCTCCCGGCAGCAAAACGAGATTTTGGCATTGTGTTTCAGTCTTATGCCTTGTTTCCAAACCTGACGGCGACTCAAAATATTGCTTACGGATTGCAAAATGCCAAAGAGTCCAAGCAGAAAATTCAAACCCGAGTGGAAGAATTATTGGACTTAGTGGGGTTGGAAAGCTTTGGGCAAAAGTATCCTTCTCAAATGTCCGGTGGACAGCAACAGCGGGTAGCGTTAGCCAGAGCGTTGGCACTGTCGCCAGGACTTCTGCTGCTAGATGAACCGCTTTCTGCGTTGGATGCTCAAGTTCGAGTGAAGCTGCGCACTGAAATTTCCCAATTGCAAAAGCGACTGGGAATTACCACTGTGATGGTGACTCATGATCAGTCTGAAGCTTTGGCGATGGCAGATCGAGCGGTTGTCATGGACAAAGGGTACATTGCCCAAGTGGGAACGCCTCGAACTATTTATCAGCATCCGAATACGCCTTTTGTTGCTAACTTCATTGGGGTGATGAATTTTCTCCATGGGGGTGTGGTCGCACCTAGTCAGATCCGTTGCGGCAATATTATCTTTGACGTGTCTCAAAATGAAGCTTCGCCCAATCAAGCGGTTACCTTAGCGATTCGTCCCGAAGATATTCAGATTTTGAAACCCGATTCGCCTGAATTATCTCTTTCTAATGTTGTAATTGCCGAAGTACAAGCGATCGAATTTTTGGGTTCAGCGTACCGTGTCACTTTGTGTCCTGAAGGCAATGCAAAAGAGTTAATTGCGATCGAGCTTTCCATTCAAGAAGCGAGTAAGGTCGATCTCACTACCCATTCATTGCTCAAACTGCGGTTTCCACCCGATCGCATTCAAGTTTTTGCGACTTAGGTACTTTGAACGTTGTAGAAAAAATTTGGTCGTCAAGAATCCAAGATCGTAAATCTAAAATTGGTTAATTGCCATGACTGCATCTACAGACCAAAAAGGGGCGATTCAATTAGCCCTGGGGAAGGTTTTTCCAAAGCGGCAGCACATTGTCACGACTGAAGACTGGATCATGCGCGTTTTGCTGGTCTTGGCGACATTTTGGCTGCTGTTAGGCGTGGTCTTGCCACTTTACCCCACCATTACTCGCAGCTTTCAGGATACTGACGGCAACTGGATTGGGCTGGCAAACTATGTTCAATATTTCACGACACCTGCTCTAGGTGTGTCGTTATTCCATAGTTTTTATGTGGCGATCGCCACTACTTTGGTTTCCGTCGGTCTAGCTTTTGCCTACGCCTATGCCATTGCTCGGACAAAAATGCCAGGTAAGAATTTCTTTCGGATTTTGGGTCTTTTGCCGCTCTATATTCCACCGTTGGCTCATGCGATCGGTTTAGTCTATTTGTTTGGAAATCAAGGATTATTCACCACAGGACTGTTTGGACTCGTTCCAGGATGGAACATTCAGCTTTATGGTGCCAACGGCATCATCATTGGTTTATCTCTTTACTGTTTTCCCCAAGCCTTCGTTATCATGATGACCGCATTACGGTTAACCGATGCTCGGTTGTACGAAGCCGCCGAAGTTTTGGGGAGTTCTCCCATTCGCACCTTCTTTACCGTAACGTTACCTGGCGTTAAGTATGGGCTAATTAATGCCATTTTTGTTTGTTTCATTTTGGCATTCACTGATTTTGGTGTACCCCAGGTTGTCGGTGGTAGCTATAACGTTCTTGCTACAGATATTTATAAGCAGGTGGTGGGTCAGCAGAATTTTTCCATGGGAGCAACCATTAGCGTATTTTTGTTGATTCCAGCACTGCTAGCATTTGTTGTCGATCGCTTGATTAATCGTCGTCAAACGTCTCAAGTAAGCGCCAAATCTGTCCCGTTTCAGGCTAAGCCGAGTCCTATACTAGATCGAGCAATGCTGATTTTTTGTAGCTTGGTAGTGCTGTTTGCTCTGCTGGTTTTTGTCACTATCATCTTTGCGTCATTGGTTCAGTCCTGGCCTTATAACCTGACCCTGGGCTTAAAAAATTACGACTTTAGCACGGTCGGCGGCGGTGGCTATAATGCGTTTTGGAACAGTATCCGGATGTCGCTTTACACGGCAATATTTGGGACAATTATTGTGTTTATCGGTGCTTATTTAATAGAAAAAAGTAAAGAGTTTCAATGGCTGCGATCGCTCAACTATTTTCTATCGACGCTGCCTCTGGCTTTGCCAGGTCTGGTGCTGGGCTTCTCCTATGTGTTCTTCTTCAACAAGCCACTTTGGTCAATTCCGTTTACCAACTATGCTTTGGTTAATCCGTTTAATTGGCTGTATGGAACTATGACGCTTCTGGTGATTGCGACCACCATTCACTTCTATGCGGTCAGTTTTTTAACTGCAAGTACCGCTTTAAAGCAAATTGACCCAGAGTTTGAATCTGTCTCTGCGTCAATGCGAGTGCCATTTTACAAAACCTTTTGGCGGGTGACTATACCCCTTTCTCTAGCCGCCATTCTAGAAATTGGCATTTACTTCTTCGTCAATGCCATGATCACGGTTTCAGAAGTAATTTTCATCTACCCACCCACTTTGCCCTTGGCATCTGTGGCAATCATCAACATGGATGATGCTGGAGATACGGCGGCGGCGGCGGCGATGTCTACTCTGTTAGTTTGCACCAGTCTAGGCGTTCGGTTGCTCTATTGGTTACTCACACGCGGACTGCAAAAGCGCACTCAAGCCTGGTTAGTTCGGTAGTTTTTTAATCATTTGGAGGTGCAGAATGGCTCAGGTACAACTCGTTGTTTTTGATATGGCGGGAACAACCGTTAAAGATGAAAATGAAGTTCAAGCTTGTTTTTTTACAGCCGCTGAATCGACAGGATTGCAGGCAGAGCGCGATCGCATCACTGCTATGATGGGTTGGGCAAAAAAGCGAGTATTCCAAACCCTTTGGCAAGAACAAATTGGCGTAGAGCATCCAGATTACGCCGCCAGCGTTGAGGGTTCTTATGCCAAGTTCAAAGAGGTTTTAGAACACCATTATCAAACGCAACCCGTTCAACCCACAGAAGGTTGCTTGGACTTATTCACTTGGCTCAATTCTCAGAACATCAAAATTGCCCTAAACACAGGCTTTTATCGAGAAGTCACTGACATTATTCTGAATCGTCTGGGCTGGGATCTCGGACTCAACGAGAACTATGTGGGTTCGGACTCAATCATTCAAGCTTCCATCACTCCTTCAGAAATTTATAATAGCGAAGGTCGTCCTGCACCTTACATGATTCAAAAAGCCATGTACTTGCTGGGAATAAAAGATCCAAAAACGGTGATCGCGATCGGGGATACACCGTCAGATTTAGAAGCTGGCATCCATGCAAACTGCTTGCTTGCGTTGGGCGTTACTAACGGCACTCACACCAAAGCGCAGTTAGAGTCATACCCCAATCATGGATTACTCGGCTCTTTATCAGAACTGAAAGAAAAAATTATTTCTTTGTAACCTCTTTCTTTGTAACCTCTATTCTTTGACTCAGATGAATCAGGCAGACGTTTTAATTGTGGGTGCGGGCATCGTGGGTTTAGCACACGCTTTAGCCGCTGCCAAACGAGGACTTAAAGTCGTGGTGTTTGAGCGAAGTCCTTATGCTGTAGGTGCTTCAATTCGTAATTTTGGCATGATCTGGCCGATCGGACAGCCTCAAGGAGAATTAAGCGATCGCGCCCTCAAAGCCAGAGAAATCTGGATCGAAGTTGCTTCTAAAGCAGACATTCATTTAGAGCAATGCGGCTCTTTACACCTCGCTTATCGGCAAGACGAGATGGCGGTCTTGGAGGAGTTCATCCAGACAAACAGCAGCGATTTAACCCGGCTTATTACTTCTACTGAAGTGGCTGAAAAAAGTCCGGCAGCCATTACCGAGGGACTGCTAGGCGCACTCTGGAGCGCGACCGAAATGACGGTTGATCCGCGAGAGGCGATTCGGAAGCTACCCGGATATCTGTCAGAAGTTTACGGGGTCGAGTTTAACTTTGGCACCGTCGTCACTGAAATTGCTAATTCCCAGGTGCTTGCAGGCAATCAACAATGGACAGGCACCCACATTTTTGTCTGTAGTGGTGCAGATTTTGAAACACTCTACCCCGCTCTGTATACTGCCAGCGGTTTGACCAAAGTGAAGCTGCAAATGATGCGGACTGTTGCCCAGCCCGATCGCTGGCGGTTGAAACCTTCCCTGTGTGGCGGCTTAACTCTCACCCACTATCTAGCTTTCGCAGATTGTCCCTCCCTAGCGGCTCTGAAAGAACGAATTGCCACTGAAACGCCTCACTTTCCCCAGTGGGGCATTCATGTGATGATGTCTCAAAACGGCTCTGGAGAACTCATTCTAGGGGACTCTCATGAATATGGCTTGAACCCCGACCCGTTCGATCGCGCAGAAATTAACCAGTACGTGTTGGATTATCTGAAAGGCTTTGCGAAAGTTCCCTCATTTGAAATTGCTGAAACCTGGCACGGAGTTTATGCCAAACTTCCGGGACAAGTGGATCTGATTGCTCATCCAGAAGAAAATGTGACAATTGTTAATGCGCTGGGGGGTGCCGGGATGACCTTATCCTTCGGCTTAGCAGAGCAGGTTATGGGAGCTTTAGTATAAGGAAGCGTGCTCTTCGAGATACCCGCAAGGGGTCGCCCAGTCGCCGCTTGCTGAACGCAGAAACTGAAAGTTACTTCTCATCGGGCTTTGCTCCTGTCCCGCGGACTTGAGTAAACCGATTCAACAGGTCATACCAAAACGCAGCCCCCATCGACAACGCCAGACCTGTTACAAACCAGCCGAGGACTCGCTGCGGAATTGGCAATAGCCAGCCTTTCTTTTCATCTTGTACCTGCTCATCCACGACAATTTTGTTCCAGCCTACAGGCAAAGGTAGTTCGTCCAACACATCATCTACAGCCGTTTTGACTGATTTCAAATCTGTTTGAATCGGGCTGTTGGTTGGCGTAGTGCTGTTGGGCGATCGCGTGGTTGAGGTGCTCACGACAGCCTGGTCAGCGGCTTGGCTAATGGTGGAGCGCAGCAGAGTGTCTTTAGAGAGGCGGCTGACCATATAAAAAGTGTCAGAGTTGGTGGCGATCGCAAAGAAAAAACCAATCAAAATCGCAATGCCCTTGGCGTTCCGCCGATAAACTCCAGACGCTCGATCCATCGAAGTGTCGAACCAATCTGACACTTCCTGCTCTAACTGATTTACCCCTTCTTGCAAGTTTTTGCTCTTAATCTGCGACTGCTGGGCTAAGCTTAATAGGCTCATTTGAAGTTGTTTGGGTAACTCAGATTGACTGAGTAACTCAGGATTTTTGGCTTTTAGATCAGTCAAAATATCGGAGAAGCCAGGATTCTGGGCTGCGTTACCTTGATTAAAAATTAGCTGTAAAACTTCAGTAACAGTTGGTTCTAAGAGACGTTCGGCGATCGCTTGTTTAAGATATGCCAACTGACTGCGAATCATTGGAGTGGCGCGATCGCTTTGAGATTCCAAATCAATGCCATCAAGAAACAGCGCCATTTGCGCCGAAAGTTGCTCAAGGCAACTCGACAAAATAGAACGACCATTGACCAGATCAGCGATCGTTTGATCTAAGCTCTGTTGCAGATTTTGGTACTGCTGTTTTAGGACTAAACCTTCGCCGTCTAAGCTGCGATCGGACTGAGGATAGAAGGTATTTAGAAATGCGCAAATTTGAGCTAACTTTTGAGTACTAAATTTACGGGCAGTGAGTTCACTTACTTTTTGGCTCAATTCTTTGATCCGAACTTGTTGTAAAAGCGCGGCTGAGAATGTTTTTGCAGGAATATAAGAAGGACCGCTTTTTTGATTGCGAAATACGCTTCTAGTTTTTGTGACGAAATAGTAGAGAGCCGCGATGGATTGAACTCCCTTGCGAAAGGAAACGGCTAACCGCCCCTTTGCTTCTTGGTTCAGTGCCTTAATGAGGGGACTGTTATAAAATTTATCGGTAAATTTCTGATAGAGCGGATCATCTACGCTGTCACCTGTGAATAAATTTTCAATCGATCGCTTCAAATGCTCAGCGCGCCACTGCAACAGAATTGTAATCAATTCCTGAATTTCAGAAGTTAATAGGCTGAGAATTAAGTAGATAAAAATTAAGCCAATGGCAATATCAATCACGACAGGTAGATTCATCTCTAACGTGCCTCCAGTGGCATAAGAGAAAGGCTTGAGCAGCGCTCCGCCACAATTCTACCCGCAGCAGACCTGCCCGCAAGTTACATTCCAAGCTTGAGGGCAGCACTCAGACTTCATCTGGGTTGACTCCCATTGCTCGTAGCTGTGCAGCAAGTCGCTCTGCCCGTTGACTTTCGGCATCTGCCCGTTGACCTTCAGCATCTGCCCGTTGACTTTCGGCATCTGCCCGCTCAGATCCAGTGGCGATAACTTGTCCCTGTTGATCACACCAGCGGAGCCAGATTCCAGATTGCGCTTCAAATGTTCCTTCCCAAAGTTTTAGTCCCAATCCAACGGACTCCAACCAGAAGGGTTCAGGAAGCTCGACGTATTTCTTTCCCGTTAACTCCCATACCTTCAAAAGCGACCCGTTCAGTTCGTCTTTGCCCTGTAGCTGCTGCAAAGGATCAAACACCGCATAGTAAGCCATGCCAATGCGAGCATAGTCTGACTTTTTCGAGGTCAACTCATTGCCTTTACGGTTCGAGACAATCTCAATGGCAACCTCTGGCAGCTTACCAAACTCCCATGCTAAGTAAGAGCGATTTTGCCTTTGACTCCAGTCGCTAGGCATCTTGACATTTAAGCTTAGAAAAGCATCTGGAACGATCGGCTCAAGCTTTAGTCCGTAGAACAAGCCGACATTTGCCGCCGCGACGAAAGAGGCTCCCGGTAACCAAGAACTATAGAGTGGTTCTACTAAAAGCCGCTGCTGCTTTTCCGACTGAAAATTGTCCACAGGAATATCGTCTTCAATGACCAGATGGCTGATGTCAAGCTCATTAACAATTTCTTCAGGATATAAAAAAAGTTGTTGAGTCATGGGCAGTAACCAGAATCCTATAGCTCATTATCCTCTGATTTGCACGAACTTGATTGCCAACTTTTTTTATTCTTAGATAGCAAGCTTATTCTCAGTAGCAAAGGTGTTATTCTTCAGACCTTAAATTGGGCAGAGAATCTGAAGCTAAATCAGGCGTTGAGTCTTTGGGTTCGGCATCACCAAAAAACAGCAGACGAATTGCCATAACAGCAAAGCCTACTGCCGCGATCGCCTTGACCCAGCGCGTTGGAAACACCTGAGAGAGGCTGTCACCCAAAAAAACACCCAAAAAACTTGCCAGCACCAGCGCTGCGGTCGAACCCAAAAAAACAGCCCGCAGCGAATTAGAACGACCACTAATGGCGATCGCGGCTAACTGGCTTTTGTCTCCTAGCTCCGAAATAAAAACCGTAACAAAGCTCAAACCCAGCAAATTCCAATCCATCTTTTTGCTCCTGCAATAGCCCTACTCCCGCGATAGCTCTAGGCTTGTAACAGTCTTCTAGCCTCGTATCACATCCCAAACCAACAAGACTGCCAGCACTAGCAGCAAGACCCCTGCCGCTACCTCCAGTGTCCGAGGCGGCACTCGCTGAGCTAACCAACGACCCAGCAACACCCCAACCAGACTGGTTGCCACCAGCGCCGATCCAGCCCCAGCAAATACAATCCAGGGGGCGTGGGATTGGGCACTCAGCAGCAGTGTTGTAACCTGAGTTTTATCGCCTAATTCGGCTAAAAAGATGGTGAAAAAAGTGGAGGCAAATATCCTGAGCTCTTCGCCCCAGGGAGATTGCGTCGATTGAGAAATATTCGTTGCTGGGTCTGGGGCAGGGTGTGGTGAGTTCTCTGCACCAGTGGAGATTGAAGAAATGTTCACAGGTTAGAGAAGAATAGTTTTCATATTCCTTTCATTTTATGTTGTATTTGACAAAGTGAAGCAAGTTCATAGACCAATTTCACGATCGAAGCGGATCATTTCTAGGCTGCGATCGCCATACACATCTTCAATTTGCTCATGGCAGCAATCAATCGCAAAGTCACTCAGTTCTTCAGGTTGAATGCCAAACATCTCATGAAACGTTTCGGGTTCGACTCGGCAAAACTGAGGGCGATCGGCATAAATTTTACAGGCGCGATCGGTATGGTCAAAATTTATGCACCAGCCATCGTCTCCAACCAAGTCTAAATATTGCTCAAGTTGAGCCGTCGTCAGATACACATCTAAGTCAGGGCGCTCGGATGGCTCTAGATAGCAGCAAGCCCCACATTGTTTAACACAGCACCAAGTTGACATAGGAAAAGCGAGGAAGGAGTTTCTTTAAAAGTGTAAGAGATCAAAGTGTAAGAGAGTGGGGCACTTAACGGTTAAAATGTGGGGTTAGAGGCTCGCGTCTATATCTATCAAAATTAATCAAATGATTTCTGGGAGGAACAATGGATTTTCTAACAAACTTTTTGGGTGGAATCAATTTTGAGGCGATTGTACAGTTGACTTGCTTGGCGCTGATTGTCCTTGCTGGTCCAGCCGTCATTTTTGTGCTGGCACTTCGGGGGGGCGACCTGTAGAGTTAGCGATCGCATTTTAACTCAAGTTTTAGGGAGAGGGACGCTCGGTCTTCACTGCCTCCGGTCTCACATTTCATCGGCTTGAAACTGTTGTGAGCATTTGTTAAAAGGGAGCAACTTTGAAAAAACGGACTGAATTTCGTTCAGCCTAGTTTCTCCCTTTTTTCAGCATGTAAAAATTCAAGATTGCTAAATAATAAGGTTTTGTCTGCGCAAGCTACCCAAGTCAAAAACTTTACAAAGTTGTATCGATCGCAACATGAATTTTTTGATAGTTGCTAGAAGAAATTACTGAGCGCCTTTTGTATGCCGATAATGTTAGTATTTCGGTGTTTGTAGCGTCAGAGGACATTCTGTGACCCGCTCTGCAACTCTTCCTGTTTTGTCTTCTTTTCCACCAGTTACGGACAATAGCCGCCTTCGGCTATTCTCGGGTTCTGCTAATATTCCGCTGTCTCAAGAAGTTGCCCGCTACTTGGGAATGGACTTGGGCCCTATGGTGCGCAAGCGGTTTGCCGATGGCGAAATTTATGTTCAAATTCAGGAATCTATTCGGGGGTGTGATGTTTATCTCATCCAGCCAACCTGCTGCCCAGTTAACGATCACCTGATGGAACTGCTGATTATGATAGATGCCTGTCGACGAGCCTCGGCGCGGCAAATTACAGCAGTTCTGCCTTACTACGGCTATGCCAGAGCCGATCGCAAAACTGCGGGACGAGAGTCGATTACAGCCAAGCTGGTGGCGAACTTAATTACCCAAGCAGGAGCAAATCGTCTGCTAGCAATGGATTTACACTCTGCCCAGATCCAGGGCTATTTCGACATCCCTTTTGATCATGTCTACGGGTCGCCCGTCATGCTGGACTACCTGATCAGCAAGCAGCTGGAAGACATTGTGGTGGTTTCGCCAGATGTGGGTGGAGTTGCCCGCGCTCGTGCCTTTGCTAAAAAGCTGAACGATGCCCCCTTAGCCATCATTGATAAGCGCCGTCAGGTGCATAATGTGGCTGAGGTGATGAATGTGATTGGCGATGTTGCTGGAAAAACCGCAATTTTGGTCGATGACATGATCGATACAGCAGGCACAATATCTGAGGGAGCTAGGATTCTGCGGCAGCAAGGGGCGCGTCAGGTTTATGCCTGTGCTACCCATGCGGTTTTCTCGGGGCAGGCTGTGGAGCGGCTGTCGAGTGGCTTGTTTGAAGAAGTGATTGTCACCAATACGATTCCGCTGGCAGAAGAGCTACATTTTGAACAACTCAAAATGCTGTCGGTAGCTAACCTACTGGGTGAAACGATTTGGCGAATTCATGAGGATACTTCTGTCAGCATCATGTTCCGCTAAATTGGGTCAGAGAGACACTAAATCGTTGAGGCGTAGGGTCTTGCCTGCTTGGTCAGGCAGGACTTGGGTGTTGAGGCTGAGGCGGTAAAAGTGGTCGAAGCGCGAGGGCTTTGCCCAGGCGGGTAGGGTTGCTTTTCGTTGAGCGATGAATTCTTTTTGAAAGTGACGATCGCGCGCTCCAACCCAGGGGTTTCGAGTGGGCACAATACACCGAGCACAAGGATTGCTACCCCAGAATGCGACTTCCCCAATTTGAAATGGCAAAAGCTGCCCCGGTTCACTCATCAACTGGTCTTCCCAAAATGCCGGAGCGTCTTCTATTTCCAAATTGGCACGAAATCGTTGCCGTACTTCTTCCAGGGTCATGCCAGGAAACCAAGAGGCGATCGCTCTCAAACTTTCCACTGCTACCACCGTTGCACCCGAAGCGAGGGTGTCGTCGGGAAAGCCCATATGAAGGTTTTGCTGGAGGGTGATAGGAGTGCCAAAGTAGTCGCTTAGCCAGGATCCTAGGGCGGGGCGATCGCTATCTAAATGAAAGGCGTGGGATTGCCCTTGCCCTTCAACCCGTAAGGTGACCGTGCGGGCGGAAAGGTCAAAGCGCGATCGCACGGAATGAATTTTCTCAGTGCGCTTGCCGTGAACAAACTGCCCTTGCTCATCCACCATGGCAAACTCTCGATCATGGGCGATCGCTCCGCCAGGCAGAATTTGGGCTGCGGGCACTTCCACGGCATCAAAGGATTTGATCGGGTAAATCAAAATTTTGCTGAGGTAGGGCATCGGGAATTTGCTCCTAAATTAAGAAGTTGGGCAACCAGACAAGGGATAATAAACCTTGGAGGAAGCGCCTCAGAAGTGCGCCTCTAGTTTACTAAAGAAGTTTGTTAGATCAAGGAGATTTTAGAATGACGGCAGAAATTGATCCCGTGAAACTGATGAAGCAAGAGGTTGGCAGGGCTGCTGCTAGCTGGGTCAAGTCAGGGTCGATTGTGGGACTAGGCACAGGGTCAACGACGGCATTTGCTATTCAGTTTCTGGGCGATCGCCTTAAATCGGGCGAACTCACCGACATTAAGGGCATCCCCACTTCTTTTCAAGCCTCAATGCTGGCAAAACAATACGGCATTCCCCTCATCACCCTCGATGATGCCGATCGCATTGACGTTGCCATTGATGGAGCCGATGAAGTCGATCCACAAAAAAATCTAATCAAAGGCGGCGGCGCGGCGCATACCCGCGAGAAGGTGATAGATGCCTTAGCAGATCTATTTATTGTAGTGGTGGATAGCTCTAAGCTAGTGACCCAACTGGGGACAACTTTTGCGCTGCCTGTTGAAGTCTTACCCATGGCAGTAGCTCCAGTGACAAGAGCGATCGCCAAGCTAGGCGGCAAGTCGGAGTTGCGCATGGGCATCAAAAAAGATGGCCCTGTGATTACCGACCAGGGCAACATGGTCTTGGATGTAGATTTTGGGGCGATCGAGAACCCGGTTGAACTAGAGAAAACTCTCAATAACATTCCTGGCGTACTGGAAAACGGTTTGTTTGTGGGTGTGACAGATGTCGTTTTGGTGGGTGAAGTGAAGGATGGACAAGCAACGGTGAGAGAGCTTTAGAGGTTGGGACAAAATGGGATAGCTAAGAGGTCTATCCCACAGTTCCGAATACTTCTAAATTCACGCCTGTTTCGAGAAATGCCCATTGCCGTTCAGTTGCTTTGCCAACTGCAAACTTTTTAGTCCATATTCGATCGCTTCTAAAACCCGCACGACTCCTGTAGTATTGACCATTTCCACTGCTTTTCCGGCTCGTTGAGCCGATTGCATTGCCTTATCCGTTAACTTATGGCTGGTATATCCTGTCACTACTAAAACTAAATCAGCTTTGCAAATATGGCTCTCGGCTTGTTCTGCCAGTTGCGGCCCTGCTTGCGCAGTACACCAAACCAGGTTGACGTTAGATTCACGCAAGCGGTTACGGATCGAGGTTTCTAGGCGATCGTGTCCGCCAAAAATGACAACTTTGCCTTCCAGTACGCCGTAAGGATTGGGGCGTTTTTCGGTAGTGCGATGACGCACCCGAGGTTGCACATCCGGGGCGCGATCGACGCGGGCGCGGTTCTCCAAAGCCTTGTTGTAAATAAAAGAGAGGGTTTGTTCGTGGCTGCCCCTCAGTCGAGCAACAGGGCCTTCTTCGCTATGTCCATTGATTTGGTTAATCAGGGCATCGACAACTTCTTCAAGGGCACCGATCGCTTTCAGGTCGTGAATATGGACGCGGATGGCAATAGAAGTGTCTGTGGCACTATAGAAATCAACTTGCTCGGCAATCATTTCTAGCAAATCTGCCTTTAAGCCTTGCCGCCATCGGTTAGTTTGCTCTGTAATTCTTTCATCCAGTAATCGCTCTTCGTTCAGAATCATTTGGCGATCGACAATTTGCGAGGCTAGTAAAGGAGCATCCGCTAACTTTTGTCGTAAATCTGTTGCCTTCGCCTCTAGCTTTTGCTTAGTAGTACTTTCGACAAAATCTTCGTTGGTTAGCTTTGCCAACATTTCTTCAATTTGTAGCAAAAGTGGTTCTAACCGAGCTTGAATGCGAGTAATTTCCTGACTAACTTGTTCCTCTCTCTGTTGCTGAAGGCGGTTCTCTTCTAGCTCTATTTTGGCGAGGGAGAGTAAATCTTGAACAGAGTTTTCTAAGTCATCTAATTCAGATATATCCATAAACTTTAAGTAAAGTAATGTGTAGTTAATAACATTCAATGATTGTATGCAGCATAGCTAACAGCAGTTCCTAACGGGCTGAAGTTTAGATAGTTTCTCTATTATTGCTACTTTTAAAGGGGATAAATATCGAGGTTCTTTAGAATATCACTTTGACCCCTGACTTTTTTGACTGGTCAATTTCCTCCTTTGTAACTCCTTTCTTAACTCCTTAATATGCAATACCGAAGATTTGGGCGTACTGAGTTGCTAATGCCTGTTTTCTCTTGTGGCGGAATGCGTTACCAGTACAAATGGCAAGATTTGCCTCAGCAGGATGTCCCACTCGACAATCAGGCAAATTTAGAAGCAACGATCCGGCGATCGCTTGAGGTGGGCATCAACCATATCGAAACCGCCAGAGGATACGGATCTTCAGAAATGCAGCTTGGTGAGATTCTACCCAAGCTACCGCGCGAAAAACTCATTGTTCAAACCAAAATCTCTCCTAGCGCAGATGCAGCCGCATTTCGCAGCACGTTCGACCAGTCTTTGGCTTATCTGAAGCTCGACTCTATAGATCTGTTGGGGTTGCATGGTATTAACACCCCCGAATTGCTGGAATATAGTCTTCGTCCTGGTGGCTGTTTAGAGGTAGCGCGTCAGCTTCGGGCGCAGGGTAAGGTGAGATTCATCGGGTTTTCGACCCACGCTTCTCCAGCAGTCATTCAGCAGGCGATCGCCACGGATGCTTTCGACTACATCAATTTGCATTGGTACTACATTAATCAAACCAATTGGGGGGCGATCGCCGCTGCTAATCGGCATGATATGGGGGTGTTTATTATCAGCCCCTCAAACAAAGGCGGAATGCTTGAAAATCCACCCCAAAGGCTAGTCGATTTATGCGCGCCTCTTAGCCCCATGGTGTTCAACGATCTGTTTTGTCTGAGTCGTCCGCAAATTCATACGCTTAGCATCGGCGCTGCCCGCCCTCAAGATTTTGACGAACATCTCAAAACCCTAGATTTATTGGATCACGTTGAGGAAGTATTGCCACCCATTTTGCAACGGTTGGAGCAGGCAATGATTGATCAGTTTGGCGAGGCTTGGGCTAAAACTTGGCAGGTCGGCTTGCCCAGCTACGAGCAAACACCAGGAAATATCAACATTCCAGTGGTCTTGATGCTGCGGAATTTGGCGATCGCCTACGACATGATGGACTACGGCAAAATGCGCTACAACCTGCTGACTAATGCTGGGCATTGGTTCCCTGGCGCAAATGCGAGTCGGGCAACAGAGCTTGATTTGCGCCCCAGTTTGGTACATAGCCCCCATGCTGAGGCAATTCCAGAGGCGTTAATGGATGCCCATCGGCTGCTAGCCGGTGAGACCGTGAAAAGGTTATCACAGCAGTAGCACTAGACTCCGCCAAACCACTCGTAGCCGAAATCTTCCCAATATCCTTTTTTAGAGGGTAATTGAGAAATGAAGGTAATTTCCGTGACCCATTTACTCTGTTTGTAGCCCAGCTTAACGGGAGAGGCTAATCGCAATGGGGCACCATTATCTACTGATAAAGGTTGCCCATTTTTTTGATATACCATCAGGGTTTGGGGATGGAGCGCCGAGGCAAGATCCCAGCTTTCGTAGTAACCATCGGCAGATTTAAAGTAGACGTAGCGAGCGCTGGATTTGGGCTGAACCAGAGCCGCAAGATCCTGTAACCGAACGCCACCCCATTGCACGATCGCCGCCCAACCCTCGACACATACATGTTGAATTACCATGGAGGTGAACGCTAGTTTTTGCAAATCTGCCAAGCTCAACTGCAAAGGATTGGCGACTTCTCCAGCGATCGCCAATTGAAACTTGGCGGGATCGATCTGGGGTGCTTTATCAAAGGTATTAATGAGAAGTTTATCCGGTTCGATCGCGCTGAGCGGATATTCTGGGGTAGGTTTTTGGGTAAGCAGTAAAGATTCGATCGCTTGGTTGAGCGGCTCAGTGGCTTGACCCACTTCATTGGAAAATAAACTGGTGCCGCATCCATTCAGCAGCAGACCCAGCCCAGATAGCCCAGAAAGTTGCAGCAAGTGACGGCGAGAAAGAGTGCGTTTCGGTAGAATCAGGCTCATGATTTTGTGGGGGCGATCGGTGAGTGGAGACAATTGCAAGCAGGTGATTATGAGAAAACTAGACAAACATTGATTTGATTAAACGAGTGCCGCCAACCCTTAGGGCAAATAAGGAATGAACCAGAGTAAACAAAAGAACCGTAGGCACTGTAATAAAGTGAACGGTTCGTAAGGTTTGCCAGTTTCCAAATAGTGCGGCAAGCCAATACAGTTGAACAGGTTTATACATTGCCAGACCACTGGCGATCGCCAATATGAGAATTGGAATAATCAGGGTATAAATTAGCCGATGCCAGGCATAGTTTTTACGCTTTACATTTTCGCTCACTCGGATCGCTTTGACATCACTAGAGCTCGCAAATCGTCGTTGCCAACGGCGGCTAATAAAAACATATAAACCGTAGCCCAAGAGATTGAGGGAATAGATCCACATCACCGCAAAATGCCAGTCCCGTCCCCCTCCCAGCCAGCCACCGAGTAGAAATAAATTGGGAAAACGCCAACCACCCCGACTACCAAACACAGGATTGGCATTATAAATTTGCAGTCCGCTGCTAATCATTAAGAGCAAACTAATAATGTTCACCCAATGAAATGTTTTTGCCAAAATAGTTTGGCTAGGAGTTGGTAGTGCTTTCTTGCGGGCAGGAGTTGCTGAAGTCATAATAATGAGTCAGAGAGATGGATAAAAAATTTATCTTACTTTGTTCTTATATAGTGTGGGAAACTGGACTTGAAGATTTTTGAGTTTAGGTAAATCGTGAATTACAACATAAGGATAAGCTGGATTGCGATCGATGAAATCTTGGTGATATTCTTCGGCTTCATAAAACCCATTTAAAGGCGTAACTTGGGTGGCAATCGCACCCTTAAAAATCTTTGCCTCATTAAGTTGCTCGATATAGGCTTTCGTGATCTGCTGCTGCTCGGAGTTAGCAAAAAAGACAGCCGAACGATATTGGGTGCCAGAGTCAGGGCCTTGACGATTCAGTTGAGTTGGATCGTGGGCAACAGCAAAGTAAACTTTGAGTAACTGTCCGTAGGAAATCTGCGTAGGATCGTAGGTGATTTTTACTGCCTCAGCGTGCTCCGTGCTGCCAGAACTGACCGCGTCGTAGTTTGCGCTTTTAGCGTCACCTCCCGCAAAACCTGAGACAACATTAGAAACTCCCTTGAGATGTTCAAACACGGCTTCTACACCCCAAAAACATCCACCTGCGAATACTACAGTTTGTTCTCCTTGCACATTTGAGGGAACGGTTTTCGGATCAGGAAAGTTTACTGTTGCGATCGCGCTTGGAGAACTCAATGTTGTTCGAGATCCGCTATAAAGCGCGATCGCAGTAACAGAAAGCAGGGACAGAGTCACAATGAAATAGCGCGATCGCAGAATAGAAACTGACACAGGCGTAGGCTCCTCTTTAAAGCAACGGGTTTGGAAAAAATGGCGCTAGCCAAAGTTGAATTTGCACATCCCAGCCCAAAAGAATAGCGATCGCCGTTATCACCACGATTACACCTCCAACTCGCTGTAATGTTGCACTGTAGGCACGAATCTTAAGAAGTTGGCGGCTGAGGGTGCGTCCTCCATAGGCGATCGCTAACAAGGGCAAGGCTGCCCCAATGCCGTAAACCAACAATAAGCGAAATGCACCTAATATTTGATGATCGACAGCGGCTAATATCAAAATGCTGCCTAGAATGGGTCCAGCGCAAGGTGTCCAGAGGAAGCCCAGTTGGGTGCCTAGCCAAAACTCGCCCAACAGTCCGGGGGACGCAGACGATTGAAATCGCTGAATGCGAAGCACACTGAATACGCGATCGCTCCAATGGGGAAAGATTGCCAACACTCCTAAAACTAACAAGAGGACGATCGCGCCTAGCCGAATGCCATTAGCTAACCCGGTCAACCAGCTTGCAGTGATGCCTAACAAACTTCCTGCTACCGCAAACCCGCTCACTAAACCCGACACTAGCACAACCGGAGCGTAGGGATGAGCTTGCAGCGATCGCCCCACAATAATCGGCAAAATTGGCAAGACGCAAGGTGAAAGAACAGTCAGAACTCCTGCCAACAATGCTAAACCCAGGGGCAACGTCGTCATGAATTAGCCTTCCTGAAGAAGCTGACGAATGGTTTTCTCAGTTTCGTCATAGGCTCCTTCGCCAATGTGGTCATAGCGTACTGTACCTTGGCGATCGGCTAAATAAAGCTGGGGCCAGTAGCCATTGTCGTAAGCTTTCCAGGTTTTGAAGTCGTTATCTAAGGGCACAGGATAAGTAATCTGGTATTGTTGCAATGCCTTTTGAACATTGCGGGGTTCTCGCTCAAAGGCAAACTCTGGCGTGTGAATACCCACTACTTTCAACCCCTGAGCAGCATATTGCTGATGCCATTGAACGATGTAAGGCAACGTTCGTTGACAGTTGATGCAAGCAAACGTCCAAAACTGAATGAGCACAACGCTACCATCCAGATCAGCAACCGTTAAGGGCGAACCATTCAGCCACTCACTAATGCCCTGAAATTCAGGTAAGGTTCTTCCTTCCTTAGGCACTGGGCTAGAAGCTAGGGCAGGAGTGGTGGATGCAGGAGTGGTAGATGTAGATATTTTTTGGCAACTAGGAGCCAATGTTGCAGTACTGGCTCCTAGCAATCCCAACCCCAAATACCTGAGTAATTGTCGTCGTTGAAGACTTGCCATCTTTTTTGATTTCCTAAGGGTTAGTTGCTGGGCTGGGAGACATAGCATCACCCTTCATTGCGTCGCCTTGCATCGCATCATTCTTCATGGCATCATTCTTCATTGCGTCACCCTTCATTGCATCACCCTTCATTGCGTCACCCTTCATCGCATCATTCTTCATCGCATCATTCTTCATCGCGTCGCCTTGCATCGCGTCACCCTTCATCGCATCATTCTTCATCGCGTCGCCTTGCATCGCGTCACCCTTCATCGCATCATTCTTCATTGCGTCGCCTTGCATCGCGTCACTTGGAGCCGCACCAGATGCAGGGCTGCTGGGGGCGGATTGGGTGCTAGTCGGTACGTTGCTGGAGCAGCTTGCGAGGGTAGCGGCTGCTAACACTAAACCTGTGACTAAGCCAATGATTTTGAAGTTCATGTCTTTTGTGCCTTATGGGTGAGTAGAGATGGTGAGTAAGCCGCAATGTCTTTTGACATTCCGATAGTAGGCTTTTGTCCTAGAGATTCTCTGAGGAACACTTAATGATTAGCTGAGAAAATCCAGACAAATAAATGAGAAAACTGAGAAAGATGACTCTAATAGGGCTGATAAAATGGCAGCAATGCTCTCAGGAAGTTTACTGATGTTCTCACTAACAATTCAAAACTTGGAAAAATTGCAGATGCAAAACCCGTCTTACCGAATGGAATTAGTCGATGGGAGCATTGTAGATATTTCGATACTGCCTGATTTGCTGCCAAAGTGCTGAGGTCGGATTACTGAACCGGAGTTGCTTGTATTTAAGGAAGACGAAAATGTTTCTTTATAAAGTTGATGATGAGGTGGAATTAGGCTTACTTCAACATCACTATTCCCAGCAATTGTTTACTCTAGTTGATCAAAATCGGGTTTACCTCAGAGAGTGGTTGAACTGGGTAGATGGAACGAAAACGATCGCTGATACGGAATTGTTTGTTGGGCGATCGCTGCAACGGTTTGCAAACAATAATGGAGTGACTTGCGGAATTTGGTATCGCCGGGAGTTATGCGGCTGTATTGATTTGCATGAAGTGAATTGGAGCGATCGCAAGAGTTCAATTGGCTATTGGTTAGTGGCACCGCTGCAAGGAAAGGGCATTATGACACGGGCTTGCAATGGCTTAATGCGCTATGGCTTTGATGAATTAAACCTGCACCGCATCGTGATTTATGTAGCCGCTGAAAACTTTAAGAGCCGTGCCATTCCTGAACGATTGGGATTTCAGCAAGACGGAGTGTTGCGGCAGTCAATTTGGATGTACGATCGCTTTCTCGATTTAGTCGTATACAGCCTGTTGGCAAGTGAATGGAACGCTCAGAAGCCTGCCACCGTTCGCCAGTAGCAAGTACATAAGTGTTGGCGCTGCTGAATTGCGATATGAAAATCATGTTCCCCTGCCCTCGCAGGGAAGGGGCTAGGGGTTAGGTTTCGACAACGTAGCGAGACAGACCTCTCCCTAAATCCCTCTCCTAAAGGAAAGGGACTTTGAAGGATTTATATTTTGATTTAGCAATGCCTTAGTGCGGTAGGACAGAGTGACAGGGGCGGGGGCGCGCTGCATTGCAGATACCGCAAGGGTCGCTCTCTCGTGTGTCATGTGTGAGCGCTCAACTTTCCAATTGCGCGTCCTAACAATGCCATTGCAACCCCATACAATCGGATTGCAATTCGATCCATTGCCATTGTCCTGCTAACGATTACGATTGTCAGCCGATGCAATGCGACTGTGACTCGATACAATGCGAATATGACTCGATACAGTGCGACTGTGACTCGATACGATGCGAATGTGACTCGATACAATACGAATATGACTCGATACAGTGCGATCGCGGGGCGGTTCCTTGAAGAATTAGATACTGCCAAACCAAGAGATGAGGGTAAACTGAGATCTTGCCCTACTCGCAGATATCCGTCCCGTGGCTAAAGCACGGGTGGGTCGCTGGAATGATAGTTGAGATGGATGCCAGATCTCAGTTAGCGCAAATACTTTCCTAAATCGACATTTCCACCGCTAATAATTACCCCCACTCGTTGCCCTGGGGCAATCACGATGCCTTCTAGTAAAGCTGTTGCTGCCAATACGCCGGTGGGTTCTACCACTATTTTCATTCGTTCCCACAAGAAAAACATCGTCCGTAGCAACGCTTCATCCGAAACTGTCACCATGTCATGAACATAGTGCAGAACGAGAGGAAACGTCAGTGTACCGAGGCTGGCAGTCCGGGCACCGTCGGCGATCGTGTCAGGATTTCCAATCGTCTGAAGGGTTTTGGTATGGAACGATCGCGTGGCATCATCACCTTTTTCAGGTTCTACGCCAATGATTCGGCATTGAGGCGAAAGCGTATGAGCAGCGATCGCACAGCCCGACAACAAGCCGCCGCCGCCACAGCACACCAGCAGCACATCCAGTTCGCCCACCGCTTCAATTAGTTCCTTTGCCGCTGTACCTTGCCCCGCAATAATGTGGGGATGATTAAACGGCGGCACAATCATTGCGCCCCGTTCCGCAGCAATTTTTTGACACAGATCTTCTCGTGCCGACTCGGCGCGATCGTACAGCACGACCTCAGCCCCATAGCCCTGCGTTGCCGCTAGTTTGACCGCTGGTGCATCTTTCGGCATGACAATCGTGGTAGGAATGCCCAAGAGCTTCCCTGCCAACGCCATTCCCTGAGCATGATTGCCCGATGAATAAGCCACGACTCCCCGCTGTCTTTGTTCAGCAGAGAGTTGAGCCAGAGCGTTATAGGCTCCTCGGAACTTGAAGGAGCCTGTGCGTTGAAAATTTTCGCATTTGAAAAAGACTTGGCTTTGAGTGCGATCGTCCACCGTCCGAGAGGTGAGCACAGGAGTTAAGATTGCTTGCTCCTTCAGACGGGTCGCAGCCGATTGAATATCTTCGTAAGTAACGGCAGAAAGTAGAGACATGACGCGCCTGAACTGAGAAAATAAATTAGTTTTTACCTAGCTCAATTCAGACTCAATTTGGTTAAGGGGCACAAAGCATTCACGAGGCAACAGAACAGGTTTGCCTGTAAAAATCAGCTTGCCGCGATGGGTACTGCGATCGATCGCTACACCCAGTGGGCGCTGAATTTCTTCAGGATGCACTTCGTAGTAGGTGCGGTAGATTTGCCGTGCAGTTTGCAGGATAGCCGGATCGAGCAGATCAGAAAAATCCATGGGTTCTACAGGGCTAGTAGGCTGCGGTTCTTTGAGCGGAGCATATACCATTGATGGAATCCAATTTTCGTACTGCTAGACTCTAGTAGATTTCTGCGATCGCAGCAAGATCGTTATGGGAATATAACAATTCTTTACGAAAGGTTGGTGAGCGGTTGCTACATACAGCCCTAACGCCTGCATAACGCCTGCCTACAGTGCCGCCAGCAACGCCTCGCCCATTGCCTGACAGCCCACTGGCTTCATCCCCACCGACATAATATCTCCTGTCCGATAGCCCGCATCCAGCACAGTCTGGACTGCCTGTTCCATGACATCAGCAGCGGCAGGTTCGTTCAGCCCATAGCGCAACATCATGGCTGCACTCAGGACTTGGGCGATCGGGTTGGCTTTATCTTGTCCGGCAATATCTGGGGCAGAACCATGGACGGGTTCAAACACGCCTGGAGTGCCTGCTGCTCCTAAGCTTGCTGAAGGTAACATGCCAATGCTGCCCGTCAGCATGGCGGCGGCATCGGAAAGAATATCTCCAAACAAATTGCCCGTCACGATGGTGTCAAACTGCTTGGGGGCGCGGAGAAGCTGCATCGCAGCGTTATCGACGTACAAATGGGAAAGCTCTACGTCGGGGTATTCTGCCGAAAGTTGGGTAATGCGATCGCGCCACAATTGCGAAACCTCCAGCACATTCGATTTATCGACTGAACAGAGCCGCCCGCTCCGTTTCCGCGCTGCCTCAAATGCCACTCGCCCAATTCGCTCAATTTCGCTTTCGGAATACACCATCGTATTCACTCCGCGCTTTTCTCCAGTTTCTGTCTCAAAAATGCCTCTAGGCTGACCGAAGTAAATTCCCCCTGTCAACTCCCGCACCACCATAATATCTACGCCTTCCACCACCTCACGCTTTAGCGAAGAGGCATCAATTAACTGGGGCAAAATACTTGCCGGACGCAAGTTGGCAAACAGTCCTAGCCCGGCGCGTAAGCCCAAAAGCCCTCGCTCTGGACGCAAACTATTGGGCAACGTATCCCACTTATAGCCCCCGATCGCCGCCAACAAAACTGCATCACTGCTACGGCAAATCTCTAGCGTCTCATCGGGTAACGGAACGCCTGTTGCATCGATCGCGGCTCCGCCCATCAGCGCCGTCTTAAACTCAAACTGCAACCCCAGCTTTTCCCCGACCCGGTTCAGCACTGCCACCGCCACGTCCAAAATTTCGGGACCAATGCCATCGCCAGGAAGAAGCGTAATCCGGTAGTTCGTCATAGGTTTAAGTGAAGATAGATAAAATAGGTCTTGCGACTGTGTATTTTATCGTGCATTCGTTCACTCGTGCTGTAAAAATTCAATACGCGGCAACAGCGGATCTTGCACCATCCCCATCCCCATAAATCCCCATCGCTTTAACAAATTTCCTAGCTGCGTCCCCGCGATCGACTCCACTGCAAACCGATCTGCTACATCCGCTCCATGGGTATTGATATAGCTCAGCGCATCATAATGCTCTTTAAATACCAACAGGTACTTTGCATCAACAGCCCGTGCGTCAGCAGGCTTTGTATCACCTGTCCGGTCATTATCCTGCTTCGGTTCAGCTTTAGTCCGAGCGACCAAATACTGACCATCTGCCTTAGAGCGAATTAAATAAAAAACTTGAGAAAGCATGAACGATAAAAAGTGAAGATCAAAAAAGATTTTCCCTCACTCCCCCCTACATGAATGCATCATATACATAGCCCAGTCAATTGTCAGCCTAAACCATGACCTTACGATACGCCTATTTTCCCGGCTGCGTCGCTCAGGGAGCCTGCCGCGAACTCTACCTTTCTACCCAAGCCCTGACCCAAGCCCTGGGTATTGAACTCGTCGAACTTAAAAAAGCCTCCTGCTGTGGTTCTGGCACCTTCAAAGAAGACTCCCAGCTTTTAGAGGATACCGTGAATGCCCGCAACATTGCCCTAGCCGAATCGCTCAATCTGCCTCTCCTCACCCATTGCAGCACTTGTCAAGGCGTGATTGGGCACGTAGACGATCGCCTTAAATCAGCCCAGCAAAACAACCCAGCTTATCTAGAACAGGTTAACGGACTGCTCAAGCAAGAAGGTTGCTCTCCCTATAAAGGCAGCACTGATGTTAAACATTTGCTTTGGGCATTGGTTGGAGACTACGGCTTAGAAGCGCTTCAACAAAAGGTCACCCGCAAGCTCTCCGGCTTAAAGTGCGCCTCTTTCTACGGCTGCTACCTTTTGCGATCGCAGCCTCTGCCCTACGACGATCCCCATGCCCCCGAATCAATGGAAAACGTCTTCCGAGCGATCGGGGCAACTCCTATCTATTATCGAGGGCGCACTCAGTGTTGCGGCTGGCCTCTGTCTAGCTATGCCACCGAGCAATCGTTCAAAATGGCAGGTGGGCACATTCAGGAAGCGATCGCCGCTGGAGCCGATTGTATTGTTACGCCCTGTCCCCTCTGTCACCTCAACCTCGACTCTCGACAACCCGAAGTCGCGCAAGTAGTCGGCAAAAAGCTGGGGTTGCCTGTGCTGCATTTGCCCCAGTTAGTGGCGCTGGCGTTAGGAATTGAGCCGAAAGCTCTAGGATTAGATCGTCATGTGGTGTCAACGCGATCGGTATTGGAAAAGTTAGGGATTTAGTAACTCGCACTACTCACAAACCGCTTCTCAATCTCAGCCCAGTTGACCACATTCCACCAGCTTTTAAGATAATCTGCCCGCCGATTGCGATAGGTAAGATAGTAGGCGTGTTCCCACACATCATTGCCCATGACGGGGTACAAACCTTGCATTAATGGATTATCTTGATTGGCAGTGCTGATGATCTGCAACTGTTTTTGAGGATTCATGACCAGCCACACCCAACCGCTACCAAACTGGTTTGCACCTGCCTGATTAAACTTTTCCTGGAAAGCTTCATAACTACCAAAGGTGCTTTGAATGGCAGTTGCTAAAGTCCCAGTGGGCTTACCACCGCCGTCAGGCTTCATAATTGTCCAAAACATTGAGTGGTTAACATGTCCGCCACCATTATTTTGAATGGTTTTGCGAACGTCTTCGGGAATCTGATCTAAGTTTTGCAGCAACGACTCTACGCTTTGTTTTTGCAGTGCTGGGTATTTCTCTAAGGCTGCGTTGAGATTGGTGACGTAGGTCGCGTGATGCTTGTCGTGATGAAGCTGCATCGTTTCTGCATCAATAGACGGTGCTAGCGCTGCGTAATCATAAGGGAGAGGTGGCAGTTGCACCAGTGCGGCGTTAGAGGTGGCAGGGAATGCGGTAAACACCATGGAGGCGATGAGCGCGATCGCCACACCGTTAATCAAAGATTGAACGAACTTCTTCATATATTTTTGAGACTCCCATTCTTAACGGTTAAAGCGAAATCAGCATCGCAATGGATACTATCATGGCTTGCAAGTGGATCGAGTCCACCCTTCGCAGTATTTCAGTAAAAGCCGTTCAAGAGAAATCCTACAAAAAAGCCCTCACTCGATTCTTAAGGATCAAGTGAGGGTAGATGAGGCATCTGATGTCAATGCCCCCTCTAGGAATTAGCCAAGGCTCATGGATTAGCTAAGGCTTAGGGACTACTAACCAAGATTGACTTTAACAACCTTGTTTTTCTCTTCTTCAGCTTTTGGAAGCATGAGCTTTAGAATGCCATCTTTGTAATTAGCTTGAACGTTAGTGTTTTGAACGCGTGCAGGAAGAGGGATCACACGTTGGAAGCGACCATAGCGAAACTCAGTACGAGTCATGCCTTTTTCTTCGGTTTTAGTTTCTTCCTTGCGCTCACCACTAATAGAAACTGCATCAGCGCTCACATTAATGTCTAAGTCTTCGGCAGTCATTCCCGGCACTTCTAAGCTCAAATGAATCGCATCAGGCTCTTCTTGAAGCTCTGCGGGAGGAACGAATGCTGCCCGATCCATATCACCATTGGTTGCAGTACTAGCCAAGCGATCGAACAAACGGTTCATATCGCGTTGTAAATAGTCCATTTCTTGAAACGGTTGCCAACGAATAAGAGCCATAACAATCACCTTTGAATTAAGTTAAGTTCATCGTCTAACGACATGCATTCAATTTAACGTGCCCTTGAGTAAACCCTAGTTCGGTTATTTGGAATAGTCGCTGTCGTTTTTCCCGAACAAGTTGGAGATAGCTAGCTTTATTGCTCAAGCGGTAAAATAGGTAACTTCTTACAAAGTAGATTTACTAGACAAAATGAACGACTGCTAAACTGAATCCCTACTTCGGTGATCAGTGACTGTATGACTCATTTTTTTGATCATGCACAGATAATACAACCATAGATCAGAATGACAGCCTACTTGATCTGCTGGGACTTCCAAGCCATTTTTCCAGGAATACACTTTTACTGCACTAAAATTCGACTGGAGTTGGCTGATCTGTTCTTGAGGTCTAATGTAGTAGGTTTTCAGGCGAAAATTGTGCGATTCATCTTTAAGGATTAAGTAAGCTGAGCTTTTAAGCTGTTTAAGACTAATGGGAAAATTGAAAGCGTGTAGCAAAGCTGTCATTATTAAATTGACGTAAGTTTTAAGCAAGTGAACGCTGAACTGTTGCTTAAAGTCAAATTCTTGTTCAAAGCCTGTTAGATTATGGCTTGAAAAACAAAAGTATCCACCTGGTTTTCCAACTCTCTGGATTTCTTTAAAAACCTGCAAGCGATCGGCATGGGAAATGTAGTCGATGCCATTAAAACTAAACAGAATAAAGTCAAAAGAATTATCCTCAAACTGGCTCATATCTCTAGCATCGCAGACTCGGAACTGAGTCGTATTAGAAGGGGCTGAAAACCTTTTTTGGCAAGCTGCAATCATAGTTGCCGAATAATCGATGCCTATGTATTCTGCAACGACTTCAGAAAAATGTTGAGTGGTTCGACCGCCCCCAACCCCAATATCTAGCATTTTCATGCTTCCTAATTGAGTTTGAAGAAGATTAAGAACGGTTGCCTCGGCAGGCTGTAGAGCGCTTAGCTGGGCATAGTATTGCACCACTCCTAGAGAAGTGTAGGTATTTTGATTATTGTCGTGACTCATTGCCAGTACCGTTTACAAAAGTGAATTGGCGCTAGAATGTTGTGGATTTCAGGTTTAATCATGCGAGAGGGACAACCCCTTGCAGACCTGTGGGAGCGATCGCTCTTTGAAACAGTTCAGTCATAGTTTTAGAATCGGTCACGTCTCACAAAGCTTCATCATTTTATCCGCAGCTTAGTACTTTTTGATTCTTTCCAGCGAACAAAGACTCATGCTAGAAACGAGTAAAGAGGGAAAAAAGTTGTAAAGTTTTAACTGCTCCATCCTGCTATTAAAACTATATCGTCGTATGCTTTTTCTAAAGAATGAATACAAGGGTGCAATGCTCATTACCTAAAATCCATATTAAATGCCCTAGTGAGGATCATTCACCATGAAAGACTTCGGAAATAATCGCCGGAAAGCCACATTAGTTAGCATTACAGCGCAACCCCAAGTATTGAAAAACGCCATTGGTGGACGCGATCGCGCTGACTGGTTACGCCTTGATCTCTCTAGTCGCAGCAGCGTTCAAGCCACATTGAGCAAACTAAAAGCGAATGCAGATTTAAGCTTGCTGAACGGTTCAGGACAAGTAGTTTTACAATCAAAACGGAAAGGGAAAAAGAACGAAGCGATCGCCGCCACCCTAGATGCAGGCAGATACTTCTTAAAGATTACTCTAGGTAGCCCTCAAGACCAAACTAAATACCGTCTGCAATTGTCTGGCGTGCCTGTCAATGCTGGAACGGGCACAGGCGCAACTCCAGCAGCTAATACTGCACCTGTGTTAGCGATCAATGCTCCGCTGTCACTGACCAAAGGAACGCCCACGATTTTCAACGGTAACTTGCTAAAAGCCACCGATGCCGAACAAAATTCCAGCCAACTGGTCTACACCCTGACTCAATTACCAGAAGCAGGTCTGCTGAAACTTAATGGCGATCGCCTTAAAGCCGGAGGCACCTTTACCCAAGCCGATATTGATGCGGGTCGCCTCGTATACAACAGCCTAGGGCGCACCCAACGACTGACTAACAACAGTACCAATAACTTCTCTCCTCAAATTTCTGGCTCCAATGTCGTCTGGCAAGGCAGCGGCGGCACCGATGGTGGCACAGACGCTGAAATTTTCTTTTTCAACGGCAGCACCACCACCCAACTGACCACCAACAGTACCGGTGACTTCTCTCCTCAAATTTCTGGCTCTAATGTCGTCTGGAGGGGCAGTGGCGGCACCGATGGTGGCACAGACGCTGAAATTTTCTTTTTTAACGGCAGCACCACCACTCAACTCACTACCAACAATACCTTTGACTTCGATCCTCAAATTTCTGGCTCCAATGTCGTCTGGAGGGGCAGCGGCGGCACCGATGGCGGCACAGACGCTGAAATTTTCTTTTTCAACGGCACCACCACCACTCAACTTAGTACTAACAGTACCAATGACTTCGACCCTCAAATTTCTGGCTCTAATGTCGTCTGGAGGGGCAGCGGCGGCACCGATGGCGGCACAGACGCTGAAATTTTCTTTTTCAACGGCACCACCACCACTCAACTGACCACCAATAGTACCAATGACTTCTCTCCTCAAATTTCTGGCTCCAATGTCGTCTGGTATGGCAGCGGCGGCACCGATGGCGGCACAGACGCTGAAATTTTCTTTTTCAACGGCAGCACCATCACTCAACTGACCACCAACAGTGCCGATGACTTCGACCCTCAAATTTCTGGCTCCAATGTCGTCTGGTATGGCAGTGGCGGCACCGATGGCGGCATAGACCGTGAGATTTTCTTTTTCAATGGCAGCACCACCACTCAACTCACTACCAACAGCGCCAATGACTTCGACCCTCAAATTTCTGGCTCCAATGTCGTCTGGCAAGGCAGTGGCGGTACCGATGGCGGCACAGACACTGAAATTTTCTTTTTCAACGGCAGCACCACTCAACTCACTACCAACAGTACCGAGGACTTCTCTCCTCAAATTTCTGGCTCCAATGTCGCTTGGACTAGCATCGTGGGCGTCACCTTTGAGACTTTCTTTGGTAATTTGGCAACGAATGATAGCTTTGGCTTTACGGTTGCCGATGGGGTGGGCGGAGCAACCAATGGCACTTTTAACCTGACGTTGAGATAGAAGGATATTGAGCTATCTGACTAGCTTGGGGCGATTATTTCAGGGCAAAGGGCTGGTCATAGATGCGATGGATGTGAAATTCCAGGACCGTTTGTTGACCAGCCCAACGCAACTGGGTAATCACCACATCAGCATGGGCACACCAAGCCTCATCGACAAGCTGAAGCGGCACGTCGATCGGGAAAATGCGATAGCCCGATTTTGTAGCTTTGTGAACTGCATTGATTTCTATTATCGTTGGAAATTCTGTTCCATTTAGCTTTACGATGCTGTTCACTTGACAAGGCATTCCCATATATTTTCACTTGTAGATTTTGTGTCAGTTTCAAGGTACAACACAAGATGTTTTGTTAAGTTTATGAAAGTGGGCGATCGCGCTCTTGTCCAGAATGTTTTTTCAAGACGTGTTTGATAATTTCGCCCTATCATTTCCGAGGTATTTAGACAACTTACAAATGGTTTCCCAGTCTTCAAATCAACCCGCAGAATAAAGAGTGATTGTCGCATTAATTGATTTTTACTCAGTATAGATGTACCATTTCGGTTAAGCGATCGCCATCTAACTCCCTAAGTTAAACTTAAGATAACCGCATGAGTCCTGCAACTTATGACCATTGCCAAACTTCCTATATCTACCGAGACAATTGTTCTGCCGTACAACTTAGAAAGTGATGAGCCTGAGTTGGAAAGTGATTTGCACCGTGATCAAATTGATATCTTAATTGAAGTGCCTGAAAACACAGTGGAAAAATCGGCATGATTATTATGCCACAGGTAATTTAACAATGACCCGTTTTAAGGCACCATAATGAGGGCAGCACATCCGATTAACCCATGACCGCCAACTTGATTCCCCCTACTTCCGCTGATTCTCTAGAACAATCGCTCAAGCATTTCTTTGGCTACGATCGCTTCCGTTTAGGGCAAAAAGAAATCATTGAGGCGGCGCTAGAGAACCAGGATTTGCTGGTAATTATGCCTACGGGGGGTGGCAAGTCGATGTGTTTTCAGCTTCCGGCGCTGCTGAAGCCAGGACTAATGATTGTGGTGTCGCCATTAATTGCGTTGATGCAAGATCAGGTGCAAGCGTTGCAAGATAATGGCATTAGCGCCACTTTTCTCAATAGCACGGTCACTTCGCCAGAGGTGCGGCAACGAGCGAGCGACATTTTGAGCGGTCAAACCAAGCTGCTGTACGTAGCACCGGAGCGGCTATTTGGCGAACAGTTTTTAGAGTTTTTAGATCAAGTTAAAGAGAAAGTTGGCATCTCGACTTTTGCCATTGACGAAGCGCATTGTGTATCGGAATGGGGGCATGATTTTCGCCCAGAGTATCGCCAGCTTAAAGAGATTCGTCAGCGCTATCCCGATGTACCCGTGATGGCATTAACGGCGACCGCCACCGAGCGTGTGCGGCTCGATATCCATAATCAACTGGCACTGCGATCGCCCCTCGTCCATGTTTCTAGCTTCAATCGTCAGAACCTTTACTACGAGGTTCGCCCCAAACAAAAACGCTCTTACGAAGATCTGCGCCAAATTATTCGGCAAACGCCTGGCTCAGGAATTGTGTATTGCCTCAGCCGCAAAAAAGTAGACGAAATTACCTATCGGTTGCAGCAAGATGGCATTGAGGCGTTACCTTATCATGCTGGATTGGGTGACAAAGAGCGATCGCAAAACCAAACTCGCTTCATTCGAGATGATGTTCGAGTAATGGTTGCTACCGTTGCATTTGGCATGGGCATTAATAAACCTGACGTTCGTTTTGTCGTTCATTTTGATTTGCCGCGAAACTTAGAAGGCTATTACCAGGAGTCAGGACGAGCCGGACGGGATGGCGAACCCTCGCAGTGTTTGCTGTTTTTGAGCTACGGCGATGTTAAAACCGTCGAGTATTTAATTGAGCAAAAAACCGATCCTAACGAACAACAAATTGCCCGTCAGCAGTTGCGCCAAGTCATTGACTATGCCGAGGGCACCCATTGCCGCCGCAGCATTCAACTCAGCTATTTTGGTGAACGTTTTGAAGGCAACTGCGGCAACTGCGATAACTGCCTTCGCCCCCAACCGACTGAAGATTGGACACTAGAAGCCCAAAAATTCCTATCCTGCGTGGCTCGGTGCAAAGAGCGCTTTGGCATGAAGTACATCATTGATGTGTTGCGCGGCTCCAAGGATAAGCGCGTATTGGCAAATAGACACAACGAGCTTTCTACTTACGGCATTGGCAAAAATCACACTGCCGACGATTGGCGCGTGTTAGGGCGATCGCTTTTACACCAGGGCTTGCTAGAAGAAACCACCGATGGCTACTCGGTCTTACGCCTTAATGCCCAAAGCTGGGAAGTGATGCGGAAGCTGCGTACCGTCGAAGTGGCTCTGCCTAACCAGGTCAGCGAAGCCAAAGAAGAAATCTCCAGCGCCCGTCGTGCTAATGCCGAGCTATTGTTCGATCGCCTCCGGTCGCTGCGCAAGTCGATCGCTGACTCCCAATCAGTGCCGCCCTACGTAGTTTTTGCCGACTCTAGCCTCAAGCTGATGTCGCAACAGCAACCCCAAACGATTGAAGAATTCTCCGAAATCTCTGGCGTGGGAAGCCACAAATTAGCGCAATATGGCGATCGCTTCATCACCGAAATCCGTCTTTTTTGTGAAGAACAGGGCATTCCTCTACAGCGGTCGGCAGGGGTAGCGCCGCCACCTCCGCCACCCCGTGAAACCACCCTCAACGCGACACATTTCCTCACCCTCGAACTCTATCAACGAGGGCATAGACCCGCTGAAATTGCTGAGAAACGGGGCTTGCGCTTAAGTACCGTTATGGATCACTTAGGATCACTTGTGGAAGCCGGAAAAGAGGTTGATTTAGAAGGGTTGGTGTCGGCAGAACGACGATCGCACATTGAAGGAGCGATCGAAATAGCGGGAGCTGCCTCGCTGCGGGCAATCCGCGATCGGCTTGACGAAACCTATGACTACAACGAGATTCGCTTAGTGCGGGCGCTTTGGCGACGCACCAGTTCCTCAGAATAGCGCCACAGGATAAACTAAATCTAATGATTTCAGGAGAAGCCATGCCGATCGACATCGAAGCTGCCCTACTCGCCGAGTTCCAATACTACGGAATCGAAGTTTCCCCTGCCGACATCACGGCTCTCACCGAAGATGACCTCCCTTATGATGACGGTATTCCAATGGAAACTCCGCGCCACGCGTCTCAAATGCACTTGCTCATTGAACCGCTGCAATTGTACTTACCGCGTCGACGCGACTGCTTCATTGGGGGCAATATGTTTGTATACTACAGCCTTGATCAAGCTCGTAACAAAGACTTTAAAGGGCCAGATTTTTTTGTTGTGCTTGATGTACCTCAACGGGAGCGTAAAAGCTGGATCGCTTGGCAAGAAAACGATCGCCTCCCTAATGTGATTGTGGAACTGATGTCGCCCAGCACCGCAGAAAATGATAGAGAAGAGAAAAAACTAACCTATCAAAACAAACTGCGGGTTCCTGAGTATTTTATATTTGAGCCGTTTCTCTACGAATGGTCGGGTTTTAGATTGCAAGAGGGCGTTTATGAACCCATTCAGCCCGATGCCTCTGGGCAGTTGTTGAGCCAAGAACTAGGATTGGTGCTGCGAAGATGGGAAGGCAGCTATGAAGAAATTGAGTCCAATTGGATTCGGTGGGCATTGCCGGATGGAACTTTGCTACCGATTCATGCAGAACTCGTTCAGCAAGAAAAACAACGGGCAGAGCAAGAAAAACAACGGGCAGAGCAGGAGAAACAACGGGCAGATCGATTAGCAGAACGTTTAAGAAGTATGGGAATAGATCCGGATGAACTTTGATTTCAAGAAAGTCAATCTTTATTTAGTTGGTATGATGGGGGCTGGAAAATCGACGCTAGGAAAGCTGTTGGCGCAGGAGTTAGGCTATCGGTTTTTGGATACTGATGCGGTGATTGAGGCGGCAGCAGGGCAACCTGTAACCGAAATCTTTGCAACATCGGGAGAAGCGGCGTTTCGAGAATTAGAAACCCAGGTTTTAGGACAGGCAGCAGCTTATCAGCAAATGGCGATCGCCACAGGCGGCGGTATTGTTCTACAACGCCAAAACTGGAGCTATCTTCGCCACGGCATTGTCATCTGGCTGGATGTATCAGTAGAGCAACTGTGCGATCGCCTCCAAGGTGACAGCACCCGTCCTATCCTGCAAGGCGTTGACCTCTCGCAAAAACTCCAGACGCTTTTAGAACAACGCCAGCATCTCTATGCCCAAGCTGATGTGCATATTATTGTCGGGGCTGATGAATCGCCTCAACAGTTGGCAATCCGAGTCTTAGAAGAAATTCAGAAATCTCTAAAGCCCGAAGTGCGTCCTCCGTCTGCATCAGAATTCACAGTTGAATACACCCAAAATTGATAGACTGCCAAGATATTATTTGCCATCCGCCCCATGAAATGTGACCCTAATCCAGTTCAAATCAACGATGCTACTCGCGTCCGAGTTCTAGGCGAAGCCCTGCCATACATTCAACAATTTGCTGGGCGCACGGTCGTTATTAAATACGGCGGCGCAGCCATGAAAGATAGCCTCCTCAAAGAACTCGTACTGCGAGATGTAGTGCTGCTTTCTAGTTTTGGCTTACGTCCTGTTATTGTTCACGGTGGCGGCCCCGAAATTAATTCCTGGCTCGATAAATTGGGCATTGAGCCTCAATTCAAAAATGGTTTGCGCGTTACCGATGCTGCCACCATGGATGTTGTGGAAATGGTGCTGGTGGGTCGAGTCAATAAAGAAATTGTGGCATTAATTAATCAGGCTGGCGGCTTGGCTGTGGGGCTGTGTGGCAAAGATGCCAATATCATCATGGCGCGTCCTGAAGGGCAAGAGGGCATTGGCTTTGTGGGAGAAGTGAGCAGCATTAACGTTGAGCTAGTAAAACTGCTGGTAGAGAGTGGCTATATTCCAGTTATTTCTAGTGTTGCTGCCGATAGAACTGGGCAATCGTACAATGTTAATGCCGATACGGTAGCGGGTGAACTGGCGGCGGCTTTAGGGGCAGAAAAACTCATTCTATTGACCGATACCCCTGGCATTTTACGCGACTATCATGATCCTTCTACCATCATGACAATGTTGGATATCAGTGAAGCCCGCAAATTGATTGACTCTGGCATTGTCGGTGGCGGTATGATTCCTAAGGTGAGTTGCTGTGTACGATCGCTAGCCCAGGGCGTTCGGGCAGCCCATATTATCGATGGTCGCATTGCCAATGCGCTGCTGCTAGAAATTTTTACTGATGATGCTGGAATTGGCACCAAAATCGTGGCATAGATAGAAGAACTATTGATGATGACAGAAAACTTAGAACTTGTTCGCCAACAGTTTCAAACTGGACAAAACGCTTTTGAACGCGGGCTGTACCGCCAGTCGATAGAAGCACTAGAAAAGGCAGTAAGTTTTGCCGATCGCAACTCGTCGCTAGGCGGAGAAGTGCAAATTTGGCTAGTGACTGCTTATCAGGCAGCAGATAAAAATATGGAAGCGATCGCCCTTTGCGAATCTCTAAGCAGCCACCCTGATGTCAAAGTCCGCAAACAAAGCCGCCGAATGATTGCCATTCTAAAAGCTCCTAAGCTCAAGCTGCGGGAAGAATGGATGACTAAGATTCCTGACCTGACTAAGCTTGATGAAGCAAGCGGCAAGAACAAAAGAGCTTCCGGCTATCTGCCTCCTGCTCCGCGTCCACGTCCTAAGCCTGCTCCGGAGCCTGTTGACTTAAGCCAGGTTGAAACCAAGGATAATGGGTTTGTATGGATTGCTTTAGGGGCGATCGTGCTAACAATTTTGGGCTTGATTCTAGCGAGCTAATTAGTCTCGTTAAAAACAAAAACTTATAGATGTTACTACGTTAAGACATCATTTGCTTAGAGAAGTTACTAAGAGAAATGATTGCTGACCTTCTGCTCAGTGAATGCTTTGAACTCAATTGCGTCATGACTACAAAATAAACGGACTTCTTGAACGCGATCGTTTGCTAAGGCATGAAGCCGATCTTGATTATGCAACCGCGCCTCGCGGTCTACTTCCATCAGCCACTGGTAAGCCGTTAGTCCGGGTGTACAGTGACGATTTTCTGCGTCCATTTCGTGTCGATAAAAATAAGCATCTCCCGCATTTAACAACCAGCCTTCTGAAGTTGCAATTGCCACACCTGCATGACCCTTCGTATGCCCTTTCAGCGGAATCAGAAGAATTTCCGGGGGTAAGCCTTCCAAATCACGAACGGCTTCAAAGCCAAACCAATGTTCGCCTCCTGGGGCATAATACTTCCAGTTTTTAACTTCATCCCATTGTTTTGGGCGGTAGCGTCCACTGGTAACAAAACCATGCCGATTCTGTGCGGCATCCTTTTCAGTTTGCATGACATGAACCGTTGCTTCAGGAAAATCCTCTAAACCACCTGCATGGTCAAAATCGAGATGAGTGAGGATAATATGCTGCACGTCATTTCTAGAAAAACCAAGTGCCTCAATTTGGGCGATCGCCGTATATTTGCGATCGAATTGCACGTTATTAAAATGTACAAAGAATGGACTAAGCCGCATGTAAGGAGATTGTACATCCCGCAGTCCAAAACCAGTGTCAACCAGAACTAATCCCTGATTCGTCTCAATCAACAGACAATGGCAAACCAGTCGAGCCGTCAGCCCTTGACTAAAACCATCAAAGAGCGCACCTCCAACAGGACACATACAGCCACAATTTAGATGATGAATATGCATAGCGCTAGTGCTACTTCCTGCTTACTGAAACGAGAAATCAAAAATTGTACCTTTAGTCAAAAAGCATAGTAGATAAAACCATAACTCCTTCAAAGCCCCTTTCCTTTAGGAGAGGGGTTTGGGGAGAGGTCGCTCTTAGACTACTCCTTACCTGATCCTGGCTCATTCAGTAGGCGGTTCGCTTCAGCCTTTACCGTGTCGGGCAAAACCTTGCTAACAGCACCCTGAACTTTAGTCATCAAAGATTCTGCTAAAATTCCGTCTTTACCTGACATTAGGGCTTCAAACCCCTGTTTAGCAACTTCAGCCGGGTCGTCTTTCTTCATCGCACCTAATCTTGTATCATCTAAACCAGCACGATCAAAAAAGTTGGTGTCAGTCGGACCCGGCATGAGCGCAGTCACAGTTACACCCGTGTCTTTCAACTCGTTACGAATAGCCTCAGAGAAGGAATGAACGAATGCTTTGGAGGCAGCATAAACTGCCTGAAAGGGGCTAGGAGTTTGAGACGCGATCGATGATGTGAAGAGAATCTTGCCTTCACCGCGATCGACCATATCTTTCACGACCCGTTTGGCAAGATGAACCGTGGAGGCAATGTTAAGCTCAATTAAATTGAGTTCTGCTTGCAAGTCGGTTTTAGAAAACTCACCACCAACCCCAACTCCTGCATTAATCGCGATCGCATCTACAGGTCGTCCCACCGTCTGAATTTGGCTATAAAGCGTCTCGACTCCATCATAGGTAGCCAGGTCAGCCTGCACAGTTTGAACTTTAGCACCCAGCCCACTCAATGCTTGAGCCACCTCATCAATGCTGGAACCCGTAGACGTAACAACTAGATCAAACCCATTCTGAGCAAACTGTTTAGCAAGCTCATAGCCAATACCACTAGAAGCACCCGTAACCACAGCCAAAGGACGAGTTAATAGATTATTCACGATCGGTCACTCCTGTTAGTGTACTTAAATTACTACTCAAGTTATCTTTACGGGGTTTAGTTCTATGCTTCATCCAGTCATTGAGTGCTTTTTCATCGTGTGAAATTGTGCGCCATAAATCTATCCCAGCGACGATGGATCTTAATTTTAGGGACGATGAATTACTGTACAAACAGGACTATTTTGAGACAAAAAATTGAGTGCGATATGCACAAAAGAAAACCCTACAGGCACTTAACGTAATCCCGTACAAATCAATTTATAGGGCTACAAGCAAACTTTCCTCTAGCGTTAGAGAGATGTTTAACTAACTAGATGCGTGGAGAGGGGAATCGCTAAATCTTTAATATCGAGTAATCTGCAATCTTTTTCTGAGCAGGCATTAAACTTTTTCACTCAATGTTAGCGATCGCCTCTCCAATCACAACATCCTCATAAATTTCTTCGATCGTGGTGTAAAAGTCCACGCTCTTAAGATGAACTTTGTCACCCAGCTTGTAAGACTGTAAAACCCAAAATCCTTCATCGTTGCGCCGAAAACAATCAAGCCGTTGTCTAGTTTGGCTAATTAAAACATACTCTATTAACGTTTCCATTTCTTGATAGTCGGCAAACTTATCGCCTCGATCAAAGGCTTCTGTAGAATCAGACAACACTTCTATAATTAGACAGGGATAGCATTTAAAGAGAGTCATGGAGCGATCGCGATCGTCGCAAGTCACCATCACATCAGGATACAAAAAACGATTCGACCTGTTAAGCCGAGCCTTCATATCTGCCATAAATACTCGACAGCCGCTTCCCCGCACGTGAGTTCGTAGAAGAGACGCGCAGTTAAGTGAAATAGTCACGTGGGCATCAGAAGCCCCTGCCATCGCGTACACATCGCCATCAAAATATTCGTGTTTAACGAGACTAGTGGCTTCTTTTTCTAGATATTCATCCGGAGAAATGAAAGGATAGCTTTGGTTAGCAACCATAGTTTGGGGGCGCTAGGAAAATAGGAATGCAGTTTGATTCGCCCCTTAATTGTATTGCATGAGCCAGCCGCTGATATTGCTCCATCATCGTGTTATAGATGTAAAGGCTTGCTTAACAGTTCACTGAATATTCTTAACGGTATCTCCTGTGGCTTCTCAGTCTTCACTTCACTTCAACCAAAGATTCACTCCATCATTGGGTAACCTTTTGTCTGATAGCCTCACCGTGTTTTGGGGCGATTGGCTTGATCTGCGAGTTCGCATTCTCCAAGTTGTTGCTTCCGGCTTAATTTCGCCGCTAATCTACATTTTGGCGTTTGGGTTAGGTCTGGGCAGCGCGCTCACTGTGAAGCCGCCTGTGGGTGATACCTACCTTCAGTTCATTTTGCCAGGGATGGTAGCGTTATCTTCTATGACCATTAGCTTTGGCGGTACGACGTTTTCAATCTGCGGCGAGCGGCTTTACTCTAAAACTTTTGAAGAAATTTTGCTTTTGCCTGTGAGTCCTTTAGCGCTGTTCCTTGGCAAAATGCTAGCGGGTATTGTCCGAGGGCTATTAACGTCTTCTTCGGTGCTGCTATTGGCAATATTGTTTACAGGACAATGGAATTTTCTGAACCCACTGTTTTTACTAATTCTTGTTCTCAACTGTGCAGTTTTCTCAGGATTGGGTGTCATTGTAGGACTGAATGTTAAGTCATTGGAAGGTGTAGGGATTTTGAACAATTTTTTAATTGTGCCAATGTCTTTTCTAGGCGCAACCTTTTTTGACCCTGGCACTTTACCGATCGCCCTAAAATTTATCGTCTATCTGTTGCCATTGACCTATACTAGCTTGGGTCTAAGAGCAGCGGCTTACCTACCATTTAACCAGTTTCCCTGGTATGTTTTGCCAATTTTGCTGGTCGTGGCAATGGTTCTTTGCTTCATTGGAGCCCGTCAGTTTTCTAGTCAAAAAGACTAGCCAGAATAGGCACGAGAGCGTTACTCTTGCTTGTCTATCCTTCACTATTTACCTCTTATTCCTGTATATCTATGGCTTCTGATGATTTGCGTGCCACTCGCCTTGAAAAAGTTTCTCAGCTTAAAGCGCTAGGACTCAATCCTTACGCTTATCGGTGGGATGTCACCCATCAGGCACAGGCGTTGCAAGAGCAATATTGTGAACTAGCGGATGGGGAAGAGGTTGATGTGGAAGTGGCGATCGCCGGACGCATCCTGACGCGCCGAGTATTTGGCAAACTCGCTTTTTTCACGCTGCAAGATGAGACAGGCACCATTCAGCTTTACCTCGACAAAGCCCAAATTGAAGCAGCAATGCCAGACTTACCAGATGCCTTTAGCCACCTAAAGCAACTCACCGATGCAGGTGACATTTTGGGCGTTAAGGGCAATATTAAACGCACCGAGAAGGGTGAGCTATCAGTCAAGGTGAGCCAATACAGCATCCTCACCAAATCACTGTTGCCATTGCCCGACAAGTGGCACGGTTTAACAGACGTAGAAAAACGCTATCGTCAGCGCTACGTAGACCTGATCGTGAATCCAGAGGTGCAGCAAACCTTCCGGCGACGGGCACTCATTACCGCTTCGATCCGTAGGATGCTGAACCTTAAAAACTTTATTGAAATTGAAACACCCGTCTTGCAGTCTGAGGCAGGCGGTGCAGATGCTCGTCCCTTCGTTACCTATCACAACACGCTGGAGATGGACTTGTATCTAAGAATTGCGACCGAACTACACCTGAAGCGGCTGGTAGTCGGCGGATTTGAGCGCGTGTTTGAAATGGGGCGAATTTTCCGCAATGAAGGCGTTTCGACGCGGCATAACCCTGAGTTTACTTCTATCGAAATTTATCAGGCATATGGCGACTACGAAGACATGATGACGCTGACAGAGGAAATGATTACAACTCCGGCACAAGAAGTTTTGAAGACTTTGCAGATTACTTATCAGGGTGAGGCGATCGATCTCACTCCGCCGTGGCGCAAAGTAACCATGCATGATCTGGTTAAAGAGCACACAGGGTTGGACTTTGAAGCATTTACAACCCTAGAGGAAGCAAAAGCCGCAGCAAAAGCCGCAGGAATTCATGGCACTGAAGACTGTGAGGCGATCGGCAAGCTGTTAAACGAAGCCTTTGAGCAAAGGGTAGAAGCCACCCTCATTCAGCCAACGTTCGTCACCGATTACCCAGTGGAAATTTCGCCCCTCGCTAAGCCTCACCGCAGCAAGCCTGGACTAGTGGAACGGTTTGAGCTATTTATCGTAGGGCGAGAAACTGCCAATGGTTTCTCAGAGTTAACTGACCCGATTGATCAGCGGGAGCGACTAGAGGCACAGGCAGCGCGGAAAGCTGAGGGTGACTTAGAGGCACAAGGTGTAGATGAGGACTTTTTGACAGCGCTGGAGTATGGAATGCCGCCTACAGTGGGCATGGGCATGGGCATCGATCGCCTGGTGATGCTGCTATGCGATTGTGCCAGCATTCGAGATGCGATCGCCTTTCCGCTCCTCAAGCCCGAAGTCGGGGAGGCTTAATTCGAGACTTCCGCCATCTCAATCACTCGCCCATCCAAATCCTTGACCAAAAAGTTCAAAGGCTTTTCCCGCCGAATCTTATACTTCACACGGTAAGACTGGGTCCGCATGAGCAACAGTTCCAAGCAATCGTGATCAAAGCAAACGTGGCGCTGCCGATCTTTCTGCCCCAGACTTGCCCCCGAAATAACGTGCAACTGAGTGTTTTTCTTAAGCTGATACCAAAGCCCCTCTGGATTGGTGAAGCTCGTGGTGGCAGGTCGCCCGATCGCCGCTGAAGCATACATCGGGTCAATCCCAACGGTTCCTAAGGTTTGTTCGTAGTTGTAGTAGTAGTGCAGTGGCACATCTGCCACCGTTAAGTCCAGCAGCCCTTCATAAAATCTTTTTGCCAACTCTAGGTCAGATACCATAATGGTATGGACTTTGGGAGCGCTTGTTAAAAACATCCACATTGCCCCAGCATAGGCAACCAACAGCGCCACCATGATGCCTTGAGTAGAAAGCAAGCTGTCGAGGGGAAGGAACGTTGCTAAAGTCTGAAACATAGATGAGGTAAGAGTACTAGCAATGACCATGAATGGAAATAAAGCGGCTTTGAATAAGTTTGCAACTACAGATTCAAATCACAATGAACCTAGGTAGAGGCTCTTTATAGCCCCTAGTCTACCAAGGACTTCCCAATTTCGTCTAAATCTCAACGTCTGCTTTAGTTCAGAACATTAGATAATAGAGTGAATCAAACCTGGTATTGTCTTCGGACTTGCGCCGTCTTAATCAGGAATTTTTGAACTGGAATCAAGAGGGATATCGATGGCAGGGCAATTATTATTAGTAGACGACGAACCCGGCTTACGGCAGGCAGTCCAAGCCTATCTGGAAGAAGATGGCTTTACAGTACATGTTGCCAGTAACGCGCGGGAGGGATGGGATATGTTGCAGCGCATTTCCCCCGACCTAGTCATTTCTGACATTATGATGCCGCAGGTCGATGGCTACCAATTTCTCAAGCAGCTTCGAGAAGATCCTCGGTTTGAGGCATTGCCTGTCATCTTCCTCACGGCGCGAGGCATGACGTCCGATCGCATTTCGGGTTACAACGCAGGGTGCGATGCCTATATCTCTAAGCCTTTTGACCCGGATGAATTAGTGGCGATCGTCACTAGCATTCTAGAGCGTCGAGCGGCTGCAAGTAAGGTCGCGGCGGGCGATGGCGAAGAAATCGACATTGCCGACTTAGCCAAACAAATGGCAGAGATTAAAGCCATGCTGACTCAACGCAGCGGCATTGTCCAAACGCCTTCTCCCATTAAAATAGACTTTACGCCGCGTGAACAAAGCGTTCTAGAACTGGTGGCGCAAGGGCTAATGAACAAAGAAATTGCTCGACGGCTAGAAACGAGCGTCCGCAATGTGGAGAAGTACGTAAGTCGCTTGTTTAGCAAGACGGGAACGAATAGCCGTACAGAGCTAGTGCGCTATGCATTAGAGCATGGCTTGGCGAACTAGGCTTTCCATATCATTTTCATTTACTGTTTAATCTGCCAGATTCTGATGGTTTTGCTGCCGCTGCCTGTGGCGATCGCTCCCTCTAGGCTAACCACAAAATAGTTAATCTCTTCCTCGTAGCCTGTTAGCGTTTGCTTTACTTGCCCTGTTTCCAAATCCCAAATTTTGAGAGTTTGATCCCCACCGCCACTAATTAAGGTTTTACCATCGGGTTTGAGAACGATCGCATTAATAACACCGTTCTGTTTGGTTAAGGTACGCGGTGCGGCAGCGTTGTCTAAATCCCAGATTTTAATAGTTTTGTCGGCGCTGCTGCTAATCAAGGTACTGCCATCAGGGCTAACCGCCAACGCATTGACAAAGCTAGTATGACCTTTGAAGGTGCGAACATTCTTGCCAGTGTCAACTTCCCATTGTTGGATAATGTTGTCCACACCACCACTAAAGAGCGATCGCCCATTGGGGCTAAAGACCACTCCATTCACAAAGTCTTTGTGCCCCATCAATGTCCGTATGGCAGTACCCGTTGTTAAATCCCAAAGTCTGACTGTTTTATCTGCACTTCCACTTGCCAGAATTTTACCGTCGGGGCTAATATCTAGGGCGTTGATATAGCCTTGATGCCCTTGCAGGGTCTTAAGTTCTTTTCTAGAGGCTAAATCCCAAAGTTTGATAGTAGTTTCGGAACTGCCACTCACCAAAGTTTTTCCATCAGGCGTGATGGCGATCGCATTAATATAGCCTGTGTGTCCCATTAGAGTCTGAAGAGGTTTTCCAGTCTCAAAATTCCACAGTCGAATACTACTATCGGCGCTACCACTCACTAAAGTTTTTCCATCGGGGCTAAGGGCAAGGCAATTGACGAAACTTGTGTGCCCTTTCAACTCCCTGAAACCAGAAATTTTTTCGGTACGATGATTTGAAAAAAATTGAGCATAGTAGGTTTGCTTCAGTCCGTAGCCACCAATCATCAGGATGGTCAGAGCAATCGCGCCTCCTAGCCACCAGGGTTTTCCTGCTTTTTGAATTACTTCACCTTGACGCACTGTCTCTTTATTGATCCGTCTGACAATAGTAGAAGGCGTGAGTTGTGTCGGATGGAGTTGCTCAGCCACACCGATCGCCAGTTTTGGTAGCGTATCGAGAATTTCTTGAGTATCTTGGGGGCGATCGCAGACTCGGTTAGCAACCAATCGATCAATAAAATCTGCAAACGCAGGCGATAAATTAGGCGCATATTTTCGCCAAGTTAGCTCATTGTTAAAATAATCGTACATCCCTATATCAGTTGGCTGGCTACCTGTGAGCAGATAGATTAAAGTGCAGCCCAAAGCATAAAAATCAGACTGAGGAACAGCCTGTCCTTTTTCTTGCTCTGGCGGTGTATAGCCTGCCGAACTAATGCGAGTAATACCGCCCGTTTTACCCACCTGCTCTAGATAAGTGAACGTCATTTCGCGGGCAGTGCCAAAATCAACCAGAACGATTTGTCCAGTCGATCGCAGCATAATATTCTCAGGCTTAATATCTCGATGGAAATAATTTTTTTGGTGTACTAAGTGGAGTACCTCTACCAATTGCTTCAACCAGTTCAAAGCCTGTTTCTCGCCAATGGGATTATGCCCTTGTTGTCGCATCCACTCGCGTAAGTTCAACCCATCAATTTTTTCCATCATTAAGCAATGCAGTGGATCATGGCTGCCATGAGGAAAGTATTGAAAATATCCATCCGACTCTATCGCCGGAACGCTAGGATGAGCTAACTGACTTAGAACTAATGCCTCTTGGCGAAACAAATCTACTGCTTTTGAGTTGTTTCCGTATTCTGGCTTTAAAACTTTGAGCAACTTAGGCACGCCGCGCTCAAATGCCTCGTAAACAATGCCAAAGCCACTCTTATTATTAATAAGGCGCATAACACGGTAGCGCCCTTGCAAGAGTAACTCTGAACGGCAGCTTTGGCAAAATAGCTGAACCTCGTTCTCTGGGTGCTCAGGCTGAGGACATTGGGGGTTAATACAAAGGCTCATGGGAAACTGGCTTGTAGATGCATCTAGATAAGGGCAAAGCTTACGATATCAATATACCCAGAGGGATAAATTCTACGACTTGTTCACGGGTAGCTTGTTTATCAGTCAGATTTATTGGTCAGATCAGGGAGCAACAGGCATGACAGAATTTCAGCAATCCTTAGCAGATCTCTCGAAGGCAGAGGTCTGGAATTTGCCCCTTGGCTCACAGCGTGATTGGGTTTGGAGAGGTTGGCAAGTTCGCTATACCCATCTTCGGGGCGGCAAAGACCACGCGCCGATGCTCTTGCTTCACGGGTTTGGTTCGGCTCTGACCCAATGGCAAGAAAACTTTGTGCCTCTTAGCCAATTGCGCACTGTCTATGCCTTGGATCTCCTAGGATTTGGGGGTTCGGAAAAGGCGACTGCACCTTATAAAATTAGCTTTTGGGTCGAGCAGGTTTACGAGTTTTGGCGCACTTTTATTCATCAGCCTATTGTGCTGGTAGGGCATTCTCTGGGGGCATTGGTGGCATTGGCAGCGGCGATCGCTCATCCTGAAATGGTGCAAAATTTGGTGTTGGTTACCTTGCCTGCTGCCCGACAAGAGCTATTGCCCACCCTACCTCACTGGCTCCAATCGATCGCGGGCGAAGCCGAAAGTTTCTTTGCCTCTCCTTTGTTGATAGGAGTGTTGTTTCAATTGATCAGCCGACCCAAAGTGATTCGGGCAATTTTGCGAACGATCTATGTCAACAAAGACCGGGTGACAGAAGAATTGGTAGAAAGCTTCCTGGCACCAGGGCGCGATCGTGGGGCAGCCCAAACCCTGAGCCGCCTCACCAAAGCCAGAACCCAAAACGACTTTAGCCCCCTCACTAAAGAACTGTTGCCTCAAGTTCAAGTCCCCACGCTTGTCCTTTGGGGCACCGAAGATCGAGTCATTCCCCTAACTTGGGGGAGACAACTCCCGGCTCTTAACCCACTCCTCAAGCTAGTCGAAATTCCTAATGGGGGTCACTGTGCTTATGATGAGTGCGCTGAACGGGTAAATGAGGAGATTCTGGTGTGGTTACAAGATAGTGTTTAAGAAGGGGATCTTTTTAACGGATGTTCACCCAGAGCAAAAAGCGCGCGGCGTAGATTCATTAAGCCTTGTCGATTTAGGGAGTTGCAATTAAATAACGCCCCGAATCGCCCCCTAAATCCCCCATTTTGGGGCAGGGCTGATCTACTGATGAGAGAAAATACATACTGAAAGAGTCTTCTCGTTGGAGTTTACGCTCATGAACCTCATCCAGCATCTTCAGACCGTCCGAGACTATCGCACGCAACCCGAATATCCCCTCTGGGTCATTTTGGTCTTAGTGATCATGGGCACCATGAGTGGCTCTACAGGCTATCGCCCCCTGGCTGATTTCGTTGAGCGGCATCAAAGCGACCTTTTAGATCTCATGGGTCTGCCTCAAGAGAGACTCCCGAGTTTATCGACCTTGCGACGGATCATGGTGCGAGTCGATTTTGTCTCCTTCACCGAGGCGTTTAATCAGTGGGCACAAGAGCACTGTCCACCCGCCCCCACTGAGCAAGTTGCGGTGGATGGCAAAGGCATCAAAGCCAGCTTGCAAGATTATGACCAGTCTTATCAAGACTTTGTCAGTGTCGTTTCCGCCTTCAGTGTTCAGCAGGGCGTGGTGCTAGGCTTAGAGCCAATGCGCAATGGTGAGTGTAGTGAAATCAAGACCGCTCAAGTGTTGCTAGAGAAACTGCAACTCCAGGGTGTTTGCTTCAGTCTCGATGCCCTCCATACTCAAAAAAAACAACGCAGCAGATCATTGCCAGTGGCAATGATTACTTGATTACGGTGAAAGGCAACCAGCAGACTTTGTTTAACCAGTTGCAGACTCAGTTTGAACAACTGCCACCGCTCAGTGTTGACCATCAAAGTGAACGGACGCGGGATCGAGTGACGCACCGTCGGGTCAGCGTTTTAGACCAAATTCCCGCCCTCGACCCGCAATGGATGGGCATCCAACGGATTGTTCGAGTGGAGCGAACAGGCACTCGGGCGGGCAAACCCTATGATGAGACAATGTTTTACATCAGTTCTTTGAGGTTAGATGCGGCGGGTTTTGCCCAACAGATTCGAGGGCACTGGCAAATAGAGAATCGGCTGCACTGGGTCAAAGATGTAGTGCTGAAAGAGGATGAATCGCCTCTCTGTGATGGCAATGCCTCGGTCAATTTTGGAATTGTCCGCACTTTCGGAGTCAATCTTTTTCGGCTCAATGGGTTTGATTCCATCACGAAAGGACTGCGCTTCCTTGCCCATGATGTCGGGAAGCTATTTTCCTTCTTTCAATAGATCAGCCCTGCCATTTTGGGGGACTTTGAAAGGTTCGGAAGTCCCCCAAAATGGGGGATTTAGGGGGCTGAAAAGTCAAAGCATCCCACTGGGGTTTTATCTTCACGCAACTCCCTTAGGTGCAATACCTCGATTGTCGCTCGTCCAACTGAGGTCAACCCAATCACCATCATGGAGTCAGCAGTCCAAGTAAAATGCTCTTGCCAAAGCTGTTGGCGAGGGTTAAATAAAGGAACAGTTTGCTCTGTTATGGGATCAATGCCTAGGACTTTAGCATATTTGTGATTATTACAGCCCTGACAAGACAGTACCAAATTTTCTAAAGTTGTCTTACCTCCTTCATGGCGCGGGAGAATGTGTTCGACTGAGAAGGATTGGGTTGCAAAATCCATTTGACTGCAACAGTACTCACAACATCGTCTCGCTCTAGCGATAACGACTCGGCGTTGCTCAGCCGTTACCCGATCTTCAGGCACAAGCAGGCGGACAAATATTTAAATCTTGCATAATTTCAGAGAGCGATCGCCTCCGTAACCGTCCTAGTTCTCCCAAGGATCTAATGCGATCGGCATCTAGGTGCTCTATCTCGTCTGTAAGTTGGATCAATTCTGTGAGGTCTTTATCTGACAGTTCTTCATCTGATAAGGTCAGCCTTTGTTTTTTAGCTACTAATTCGTTGAAACGACCTTGAACTTCATCAGAAATTCCTTGGTTAATTTTTACAAGTAGTTCAGATTCAGAGATCGACAAACTAGGAACCTCTCGCTGAGCACGAAGCTTTAAGACCTCGGTTACAAACGTCTCTAAGTCTTGGGAGGACATTTGTTCAACCGCTTTTAAGATCTCATCTGCTGAAACTTGAGCTTCAACTCGAATAACAGTCATAGGTTAAAAGTTGACGATGTAATCTGAATGCTTTCACGATATCGCAATCAATTCTCGAAAGTGTGAAATCAGTCTTTAAAACTCAAAACCGCAGAAAGCTCAATCCTTTCCATCACAAATTTCTGGGTAGCAAACCACGATCGCAGTCTCGCGCACACCCATCAAGCGATAGTATCGAGTACTAAGCGATTCTTAAGTCCGGGGCGCTTATCCATCCTGCGAGAGGTATTTTTTATTTATGACTGTCACCCAAGCTCCTGCTTTCTGCGAAGGAATTCAATATTTTAGTGAAACACTGCCAGGGTTCGATATCTATGGCAAAACTCCTGCCATTGCCGAAGGCAGTCAGGCGATCGCCAATTCCACTGATCCCAGCGCCGTTTATCAAACGCTGCTCTATGCCGATGCCTTACGGTATTTAACCCTACAAATCACAGCTAGCAAAGCATCGGGGCACCCTGGCGGTTTTGCCAGCCAAGCAGAGGCTTATGCAGCACTGGTAATGCTGGGGCACAAAAATATCTTGACCGAAGTAGGACACCATGCGCCGGGTTTTTACAGCGCCATGTTTTTAGACCGATCGCTAGAAGCAATGGAGATTAAGACGGTGCAGCAGGCGCGCGATCGCTTCCGTGAACAGCACGGGCTACTCGGTCACCTTTCCGGTTATATTCCCGGCATCCTTGCGCCCGCCGGGCCCCTAGGGCAAGGACAGCACTTTGCCATGGCAGCCGCACTCCTCCACCGCGATACCCTTTTCCCTTTTACACTGGGCGATGGTGGCATGGGTGAACCCTACCCCATGAGCAGCATGGCGCACTTTCACACGGCTTATCCTCAGGTTACAAATTTCTTGCCTGTCCTGGTTTGGAACGGCTTTTCCCAAGAGCATCACAGTATGGTGTCGCTGCAATCCAACGATCGCATGACGGCGTACTGGCAAGGCAACGGCTTTGAAGAAGTCATTCTGATTGATGCTAAAGAGTTTGATGACCAAAACCAATCCGGTGCATACATCGACAGCACCATCTTCTCGCTAGAACAGCGAATGGCGTTTGCACAAGCAGTGCTAACAGGTATGGATAAGGCAGCTAAATCTGCCCTGGGTGGCAAACTCACCGTTTTCATCATCAAACAACTAAAAGGCGCTGGGGTTCACGCTAGAGGAGCAAAATCACATAACCTTTATGCCCACCACACGATCGAAAACGCCGATATTATTGCCGGGTTGCAAAGCTGCGCTTTAACGGTTCCAGCGTGGGAGCTAGTCCGGACAAACTGTGAGCGATCGGGCGGTGGGTCTGCCAGTCAAGTGGCGGTGACAGAATCGGTGCTGCCATTGATAGATTTGGGAGAGTTATCGTTAGAAGAATATGCGATGGGAGAAGCGAAGGTTTCAACGACAGCGATCGGGCGGCTGGTAGGAGAAGTAGGAGGACGCGATCGCTCTTACTTAGTGACCAACGCCGATGGCAACGAAGCTTCTGGAATTGCCAACATCAATCAAGCGCTCAAAATTAATCACCCTACCGCCGATCCTCTCTATAATCAGGCTCCAGGCGGTCAGGTCTACGAGCCATTAAGCGAAGATGCCTGTGCTGGGCTGGCAGTTGGGCTAGCACTCATGGGTTCTCGATCGCTTTGGTGTTCCTACGAATCCTTTGCAGTCAACGGGCTACCCATTTGGCAAACCGTTACTCAAGCAATGGCAGAACTCCGCCGTCCCACGCCTTCTACTATGACATTGTTTACGGCAGGAGCATTGGAGCAAGGACGCAACGGCTGGACGCACCAACGTCCCGAAATCGAAGCATACTTTGCAGCAATGATGCGAAACGGCAACATATTCCCGGTCTTCCCACCCGATGCCAACAGTGCCCAAGTCTGTTACGAGTGGGGGCTAACGACTCGGAATAAAGGCATTGTCATCACGGCTAGTAAGTCACCCTTACCCATTCGGACGACGCTAGCGCAAACTCGTCAAGCGTTGCAGGATGGTGCAGTGGTGCTGAAGGAAACGCCAGGAGCCAAAACCGTTGTGTTTGCGGTAATTGGCGATATGACCCTACTACCCGTTTTTGAGGCAGCCACTCATCTCGAATCCCAAAACATTGGCGTGCGGATTGTTTCAGTCATTAGCCCCCGTCGCCTTTACCGTCCTGATGACGTGGCGTGGAGCACTTGCTCTGAGCCAGATGGCGGCTTTTTAAAGGATGATGAATTCGATGCGATGTTCGGTGGCGATGCTGTGATTGGGGTAACGGGTGGACCAAGCAATATGCTAGAGCCAATCATGCTTCGTAGCCCTGCCAAACGCGATACGCTGGCTTGGAAGCGTGGAGAAACCACGGCAAGCGCGGGCGAATTGATGGCGTTTAATGGTATTACGGCTGGAGCACTGGTGCAGCGAGCGATCGCTCTGACTCTTTAAACTTAATCTGCTGACTCATTCCTTAAAGGCGATCGTATCTGACATGGAGGCGATCGCTTTTTATATCAGCCAGAAGCAAATTAGCAACTAGTCCAAAGATGCCTAAAGAAGATTCTCTTGTGCACATTGAAGTTATCCACCCAATAATTTGAAAAGCCTTAAAGATTCTGTAAAATTTGAGACTTACGTTTAAGAGAAATTGGCTCGACCGCATAGACTGTCTATGTATTTACCGTTTAGTAGCTTCAGTACCCACGTAATAGCATTGGCTACATTTCAGACTTACGAATGTTTTAAGATTTTGAGGTTGGCTGTAAAGAATCAGAAGCTAGAGGGAACTCTAGAGCTACCTGGTTCTACTTGCGGAAGACTAGCTGTACACACAGAGCTGTAGAAGATTATGCGAATTTTAGTCACAGGTGGTGCGGGTTTCATTGGCTCTCACCTCATCGATCGATTAATGAATCAGGGACACGAAGTTCTCTGCTTGGACAACTTTTACACAGGGCACAAGCGGAACATCTTCCACTGGTTGGACAATCCTTATTTTGAGTTAATCCGCCACGATGTAACCGAACCGATTCGCCTTGAAGTTGACCAGATCTATCATCTAGCTTGTCCAGCATCTCCAGTTCACTACCAATATAATCCTGTTAAAACGATTAAAACCAATGTGCTGGGAACTATGAATATGCTGGGCTTAGCCAAGCGCGTTAAGGCACGGTTTTTACTTGCCTCAACCTCCGAAGTCTACGGCGATCCCGAGATTCATCCTCAAACTGAAGAATATCGCGGTAGCGTTAACACGATTGGGATTCGGAGTTGCTACGACGAAGGCAAGCGAGTCGCAGAAACCTTGGCATTCGACTACCACCGTCAAAATGATGTCGATATCCGTGTCGTGCGGATTTTTAACACTTACGGGCCCAGGATGCTCGAAAACGATGGTCGAGTCGTTAGCAACTTTATTGTGCAAGCGCTCCGAGGGCAACCTTTAACCATCTACGGCGAAGGTTCCCAAACTCGCAGCTTTTGCTACGCCTCTGACTTAGTTGAGGGCATTATGCGATTGATGAACGGCGACCAAAAGGGCCCTATGAACTTAGGGAACCCCGGCGAATACACCATTCTAGAACTGGCAAAAGCGGTTCAGCAGATGGTTAACCCTGATGCTCCGCTTAGGTTTGAGCCTCTTCCCCAAGACGATCCGCGTCGTCGTAAGCCTGACATCACCAAAGCCCAGTCTTGGCTAGGGTGGGAACCTACTGTTTCCCTTATGGAGGGCTTAAAGCTGACGATTGAAGACTTCCGCCAGCGGATGGGTGAGGATGCTGTGCAAAATGGCTCAGTGTCGGCTCCTAGAGTTTAGAGCGTTAGTTGACTGACAAATCTGTGGAAGGAGGGCGATCGCCCTGCGGCTTTTGAAGCGATCGCCCCTTATCTTCTCCCATCTAGTTTCCTGATTTCTTGTTTCTGTCATCGAACTTAGTTGTTTATCATTGAGGATTAACTCCATGCGCGTTTGTGTCATTGGTACTGGATATGTTGGCTTGGTTACAGGCGTTTGCCTCGCTCACATTGGACATCACGTCATTTGCGTAGACAACAATGAGGAGAAAGTGAAGCTGATGCAATCTGGGCAGTCCCCGATTTTTGAACCGGGACTTTCAGAATTAATGCAAGGCGCGATTCAAGCTCAAAATATTGAATTCACCACTGATTTGGCGGCTGGAGTTTCCCACGGTGAAATTCTATTTATTGCAGTAGGTACGCCTCCTTTGCCCACCGGAGAAAGTGACACTCGCTATGTCGAAGCAGTTGCTAGAGGCATTGGTGAACATCTCAATGGCGGCTACAAAGTTGTGGTCAATAAATCTACGGTGCCCATTGGTTCAGGCGACTGGGTGCGAATGATTGTCTTAGACGGGATCGCAGAGCGGCAGAAGTCATTGGTTCCTGCTGGCGGCGGCATCAGTGACATAGCGGCAGATTTTGATGTTGTTAGTAATCCCGAATTTCTGCGGGAAGGGGCGGCTGTACTGGATACCTTTAATCCAGATCGGATTGTGCTAGGAGGCAACAGCCCACGAGCGATCGCCATGATGAAAGAACTCTACGCTCCGATTGTTTCCCGCGAGTTTGCCCAAGACAAATCCTTGCCTACCGTTCCGGTTGTTGTCACTGACCTTAGCTCAGCAGAAATGGTCAAGTATGCCTCGAATGCTTTCTTAGCGACCAAGATTAGCTTTATCAACGAAGTCGCAAACATTTGCGATCGCGTGGGTGCAGACGTAACTCAAGTCGCTAAAGGCATTGGGTTGGATTCTCGCATTGGTAGTAAATTTCTTCAAGCAGGAATTGGTTGGGGGGGGTCTTGCTTTCCTAAAGACGTATCGGCGCTTATCCATACCGCTGATGATTATGGTTATGAAGCCCAGTTACTCAAGGCTGCCGTTAGTGTGAATCAACGGCAACGCCTGATTGCCATCGAAAAACTACAGCAAGCACTCAAAATCCTCAAAGGAAAAACTGTTGGACTCTTAGGGCTTACCTTTAAGCCAGACACTGACGACCTCCGCGATGCACCTGCGCTGGATTTGATTGAACAACTGCATCGTCTGGGCACCAAGATTAAAGCCTTCGATCCGCTGGTTTCCCAAACCGGAATGCGTCATGGCTTGTCAAACGTGATGGTAGAAACCGATGAGGAGCGCTTAGCAGATGGCTGCGATGCCCTTGTCCTCGTGACTGACTGGAAGCAATTCCGAACCTTAGATTACGACAAAATGGCAAAGTTAATGAATAACCCTGTCATGATCGACGGTCGAAATTACCTTGACCAAGAGACTTTAGAAAAGGCAGGGTTCCGCTATATCGGTATTGGTCGCTAGTCAGTTCCCTCTTCCCATCTTCCACCCTCAGATTCTTACAATCTGGGGGTTTTTAGTGAGCAATCATAGTGAGAATTTTCGGAACATAAAGTTGGTATAAACTTGCGATCGCTTTATATCAGAAAAGCCGTATTTATACGTAGAATAAAGCCATCATTTAGCAACCTTTAAGATCGCTCATGCTGCCGCAGGTTATCAATCAACAATCAGGACAACTATTCAAGTTTTGGCGTAACGGAGTTTATACCGGAATGCGTCATGGCAACGACCTCTACGCCTGCTACCGCACCTATCCTATAGAAGGCAGATTGAAAGCCTATGACTTAGGATGTGGACTTTTGTTAGAAGGCATCCAAACTTGCATTACTTGCTCGGCTTTTCATTACATCGTTTGGATCAGCCTTCGCGCTCCCTTGCCATTAAGTCCTCACGGTCGAAGTTCTTCGGCACTATAGGGTCAAGCTTTAGTTGCCAAACAGGACAGTACTCTGTTACTTGTGGAAAGCTACCCTTTACAAACTGCGTTTCATGAGTCTCGACGAACCCCCTACGCTGCTTCAAACCACAACCCAGACTTCCCAGCCAAATGATTTACCTAGTTTTGGATGGACAGCCTACGCTGAGCAAACTAATGGGCGTTTTGCCATGATTGGGTTTATGTCCCTGCTCCTGTTAGAATTCATTACAGGTCAAGATTTCTTGACATGGATAGGTTGGCGATAGGAAAATTCACTCTGACAGCAATTAGTTGCTTTAGAACATCAATTCTGTAAATTATTTTGTAGCTAAAGCTACAGATTCGTTTTTCTTATAGTATAATTAGGGAAAAGTGATACTACAGAACGTATTCTAGGACTACTTGCTATGAACAAAAATCGTCAGGAAACCATCAAAAAAGCTGCTCAAGCTCATCAAGTTAATATGCAAAGAAACTTGCAGCGTCGATTAGAAGCTGCTCAAGCGAAAGGTGATGAAGCGCTGATTCGTCAGCTAGAAGCAGAAGCGAAGTACATTGGCTAAGCTATTGCTTCACCTGTTCTCTCTTGTGGTCATAGAATTGTTTAATAAACCCTCTCTTGCGCACGTCACAAGAGAGGGTTTACTTCATCTGTATCTTGTAAAGGCTAACGGATGCTTAGGGTGTACTGCCCTCGTCCTGTGCTGTCGTAGGTGTTAGCAATAATACGATAAGTTCCAGTAGAAGGAAGCGTTACTGTTAAGGCTGAGTTCATTGTATTTGCAGAAGCATCATCGTTTTCCGCAATTTTTTTGCCGTCCGGGTCAAGCAGAATTAGGTAGGAATCAAACTCTCGGCTTTCTAGCGAAATTGAGACGCGTTGCCCTGCGTTGCCTTGAAAAGTGTGCTCTTGGTAGGGACTACGATCGCTCTGCAAAACTCGGGAGTTTGCTCCTAAGCTGCCTTGAATTTGTAGCGGTAAACTTCCAGATGCTTGCTGAGAGGCATTGGGTCTAGGTGTCGAGCCGCTGCCACCGCCGTTAACCGTACTGCTCCCACCATTCACCGCAGCTTGGAGGCTATAACGCCCCATTTCTCGAGCACTACTGGTGTTTGCCAGAACCGTGTAGGTGCCATTTTCAGGCAAAGTAACGGTCAGCTTAGCGTTCTTTCCACCTGCACCATTGTCATCTTGTCCCAAATCGTCTCCATTGGGCGACAGCAGAATCAGGTAAGCATCTAACTCGCTGCTGGTCATTGAAATGACAATTCTTTGTCCTGCCTTCCCCTCAAACGTGTACCGAGCGTAGTAGCTATTATCGTCTTCGAGAACGCTGCTGTTAGAATCTAGTCGCCCTTGAACTGGCGCACCATTTAGCGTGATAGATTGTGCGACAAGTCCTCTTCCAGGAGTCTGAGAAGCATTACCGTTTCGCACTGCGGTTAAGAATGGCTGAATGCGATTGGTGTTAATGGCAAATCCAATTCCAATGTTGCCCGAGTCTCTAGAGATGGCGTAAATGGAGGTATTGACCCCAATCAGTTGCCCTTGACTATTGAGTAATGGTCCCCCTGAATTGCCGGGGTTAATGGCTGCATCGGTTTGAATTACGCCTCGCTCATTGTCAAGGCGGCTAACAATGCCTGTGGTAAAAGTTCCCTCTAAACCAAATGGGCTACCGATCGCAAAGGCTTTTTGCCCCACTCTGGCAGTTGCAGAAGCCAAAGGGATAACAGGAAAATTATTGCCCTGAACGCGAACAGCCGCTAGATCTAGCCCATCTCCATAGCCCACAACCCGACCTTCTAAAGTCCTGCCATCTTCTAGGCGAACTTTAACAGTACGAGAGTTACCGATGACATGAGCGTTAGTCAAAATTAAGCCATCAGCAGAGATGATGCTACCGCTACCTGTACCATCATCTGATTCAATAGAGACGACAGCAGGACGGGCATTAGCGTAGACCCGTTCGCTGGTTGCTTCATCGGCATCTTGAGCCCAGGCTTGGTGAGAATACCCAAATTGCTGAAGGCTGAGAATTTCTATAGGTGTAGCCCCGTTGAGAAAGGTGAACCCAATGGCAGTTCCTAAGATGGCAAATCCTGAAGTTGCAAATTGACGGAGTTTGATGTTCATGTTTGTCATTACATAACGATTATTGTATTGGGGACGTTAGTAGCTACTTGGGAGCGATCTCTATGAGATACCCGCAAGGGATCGCCAGTTCCTCACACCTTCTTAGCACTTCACACCTTCTATACCGATATCCAAGCTAAACGTTGAAAAATCTGTAAGAATATACGTCACTCTTCAGAAATACAAGCCAGATGCTCCCTCGATGAAGTATCTACTTCTTTATTACTGCCTATTTATCGGAGAAACTGTCAAGGTTGATCACGATTTAAAGCTTTAGGGTAAGTCTAGATAGTGTGCCCGTCATTAAATAACCAGACTCTACTACAAACTAAAAAGTGCCAAGTCTTGAACTATTGTTCTGACTTAGCACCTCTTGATAGAAATTGTTTGTTGAACTGCAAGCTTATTCGTAGTCTCTAGCGCCACCTGATTCAGGGCGATCGATGGGCTGATAGTCTACGTAGTCTGAAGATGGCTCTGATTTACGTCGCTGGCTTGATGGCGGACGAACTCTCTCAACACGAGATGAGTTAGTGCGGGCTGAATTAGAACGCTCTGAACTAGGACGGACAGAACTTTCACTAGGGCGAGAAGCGCCATCAGCACTATTCTGCCGAGGGCGACGAACAGGCTTCTCGTCCTCATCCCAAGAAGGTGTGTTGCCGGGACGATCGCCAGCTAAAGGTCGCTCAGCAGAACGATCGAGCGGCAAGGAGCGAGCCGCGCGGAGACGGGGGCGACGATCTTCCTCGTTGTCCACTATGGGGCTACCGTTTAGAGAACCTCTGGGGCGACGGGGCACGTCGCCAGCATATTCGTTACGCCGAGTCGTTCGCCGACTGCCTTCCCAATCATCATCCCGACTATCCTGCCCGCCCCGAATCCGGCGGCTGGTGCGCTGGTCTTCCAACAGCGTTAGATCTTCCAATTCTGCACGATAGACGCGGCTGACGGGGCGATCATCATCCACCATCGGAGCACCACGGCGGGACATATCTCTGCCACTACCCCACCCCCACACACCGTCCAGCATTCCACGTCGCGCTCCTACATTTTTTGGCTGGCGAGCCTGGATATTTTCCCACATCAGCGCGATCAACGCGCCGATCATCAGCAACTGCTGGAACGACATTCCCAAAGATAGGTCGAAGGCCGAGCCGAACAAAATCAACGCACAGACCATGCCAATAATGGCGTAAACGCTGTCTGAATCTCGCTGAATTTCGGGCTTGAGCCGCCCAAAAACAAATAGGGCGATCGATGCCACCAATAGGATTAAGCCGAACAACAAGGCGGGTGTATTAAAATTCACAGTGGTTTCCTCTCGTGACGCGGGACGTTCCTAGGGGGAACGTGCCCTGATGCTGGGCGATCGCCGCGAAGAAAATATCTTGATCTCTGGCGAGGGTGGGGCGCAGTGTCCGTAGAAGATAAAGCCCTACGTCCGAAAGCACCAGAATAATGCCTAGTATGCTACCCAGCCCGAAGCTAGAGTTGATCATCGCAGTTCTCCGTGACATGTCCCTATGTTAGCGACTGTAAGAAAAGAATTTCTTGATTTCAGTCAAATACTTTCTTGGATAGACTACCCTAACCTACCCATTCGCACTGAAACAGCAAGTCCGACCAGTCGAAATACAAGCAGTACGACAGACCAGTTTAATTAACTATCCTGTGCTTTAACTTGCAAACAACTTTGTCGGACTTCGCTAGTGATAGATAACCTGGGATTTTAAGAGCGTTGGATTTTGTCTTTTTGGCTAATGAAGATGAGCCCAACGGTAGCGGGGATCACTACAATCACTACGCCTGCAAGAAGACTGTAAAGGAAATTAGCTAAAGAGGGGGTCATAAAGTTTTACCTTTAGGGTTAAAGCAAGGTCTGCATTAATAATCTTATCGATCTGTTAATCCTTTGAGAAGATCTTTAGAGAATTAGGTTGGCGATCGCTCCAGAATTCTGCTGATGATCCCCAAAAGTCTATTGAACTGGGTAGCTTACCCATTGGCTATCAATGCGGAGCCATTCGGTTAACAATCTGCAATGCTAGGGGAAAAGTTTACATTTCTGGCTTAACCCAGTCGGGATAAAATATCAGTACGTCACAAATCTTTGACATGGCTGAGTCAACCTTAAGAAACTCGTAAATGTAGGAGTAATGAGAGATTCGGCGATCGATCTCCATTTAGATGAGTTAGTATCCTAACCATAACGTGACGAAATTTAACAATGGAAGTTGTGCTTTAAGGAGTGTTAAACAAGTTGGAGAATCACAAAGAAAAAATATTAGTGGTTGACGATGAAGCTAGCATTCGTCGCATCTTAGAGACTCGGCTCTCAATGATTGGCTACGATGTTGTCACCGCTGCCGACGGGGAAGAAGCGCTAGAAACCTTTCGTAATGCCGAACCGGATCTAGTTGTCCTGGATGTCATGATGCCCAAGCTAGACGGCTATGGGGTTTGTCAAGAACTGCGCAAAGAATCTGACGTGCCTATTATTATGCTGACAGCGCTAGGAGACGTGGCTGACCGCATTACGGGCTTGGAATTAGGTGCCGATGATTACGTTGTCAAGCCGTTCTCCCCCAAAGAACTAGAAGCCCGCATTCGCTCAGTTTTGCGGCGGGTCGATAAAGTCGGCAGTTCTGGAATTCCTAGCTCAGGCGTTATTTTCATCAATAGCATTCGGATTGATACGAATAAGCGTCAAGTCTACAAAGGCGATGAGCGGATTCGGTTGACCGGGATGGAGTTTAGCTTACTAGAACTTTTAGTAGGGCGATCGGGCGAGCCGTTCTCTCGTTCTGAAATTTTGCAGGAAGTTTGGGGTTACACCCCAGAGCGCCATGTCGATACCCGCGTAGTCGATGTGCATATTTCCAGGTTGCGGGCAAAGTTAGAAGATGACCCCAGCAATCCAGAGTTGATTCTGACTGCAAGAGGCACAGGCTACCTGTTCCAGCGGATTACTGCACCCGGTGAAACAGAGTAGTTCTTCTCCTGGATTTCCCCAATTTGCCTGACTGCACCAAATCTCGGCATCAATGGGGATATTCCATCTGATAGAATTTTTGAGGTTTCTATCACTTTGATTATCAATGGGATCGACTCAGGCAAGGATCGCAGTAGACGCAATGGGGGGTGACTATGCCCCCGATGAAATAGTGGCTGGAGCGCTTAGGGCACAGGCTGAGTTGGGCGTGAAGATTTTGTTGGTGGGCAACCCTCAACAGATTGCGGCATCAATGAAGCACCATAGCTCCTCTCTTCAGTTGGAGGTGGTTCCTGCTGAAAGCATTGTAGAAATGCACGAGGAGCCATTAAGCGCCATTCGCAAAAAGCCCAATGCCTCAATTAATGTGGCAATGAATTTGGTGAAGCAGGGGCAAGCAGATGCCGTTGTTTCAGCGGGGCATTCGGGGGCAGCAATGGCGGCGGCGCTGTTGCGGCTAGGACGGCTGAAAGGAATTGAACGTCCGGCGATCGGCACAGTTTTGCCAACCATCATGGCGGGTAAGTCGGTGTTGATTTTGGATGTCGGCGCAAATGTCGATTGCCGACCTAAGTTTTTAGAACAGTTTGCGGCAATGGGGACGGCATATTCTCAGTATGTGCTGGGCATAGATGAACCTAAGGTGGGGCTGCTGAACATTGGCGAGGAGCCTTCTAAGGGCGATGAATTAGCGCTGCGAACATATCAGCTTTTAGAGCAGAATCCAAACATTCCTTTTATTGGAAATGCAGAGGGGCGCGATGTCCTTTCGGGCAAGTTTGATGTGATTGTCTGTGATGGGTTTGTGGGAAATGTGCTGCTCAAGTTTGCTGAGGCTGTGGGTGAGATTCTGTTGCAAATTTTGCGAGAAGAAATGCCTAGAGGCTGGCGCGGCAAGTTAGGGGCGTTGATTCTGAAGCCAAATCTGCGACGGATTAAGCAACGGGTTGATCATGCAGAGCATGGTGGCGGGTTGCTGTTGGGAGTGAATGGAATTTGCATCATCAGTCACGGTAGCTCTCAGGCTCCTTCTGTATTTAATGCGATTCGGTTGGCGAAGGATGCGGTCGATAACGATGTCTTAGATCGAATTCAGTCGCAGTACCAAAAGATTGAAGCCACTGCCCCCGACGGAGAATAATGTCACAGCAATCAGGAATTGGCATTGCTTTTATAGGGAGTGGTTCAGCCGTGCCGAATATGGCACTGGATAATCACGCCCTGAGCCAGGTTGTAGAAACTTCGGATGAGTGGATCGCCTCTCGGACGGGGATTCGCCAGCGTTATTTGTCTGGAGTGGATGGGTCTTTACGGGCGATCGCCACTCAAGCTGCGCAGAATGCCCTTGACATGTCCGACGTTTCTGCTGCCGAGATTGATTTGATCATTCTTGCCACCTCTACGTCTGATGATTTGTTCGGCACGGCTAGTCAAATTCAGTCAGACTTGGGGGCAATGAAAGCCGTTGCCTTTGACCTGACTGCCGCTTGTTCTGGATTTGTGTTTGGCATGGTGACCGCCGCCCAGTTTATTCGGACAGGCACCTACCGCAACGTGCTGCTGATTGGGGCGGATATTTTGTCGCGCTGGGTGGATTGGAGCGATCGTCGGACTTGCGTGCTGTTTGGGGATGGAGCGGGTGCTGTCGTGATGCAGGCTTGTGCGGAGGGAGAGAGCGATCGCCTTTTGGGGTTTGAAATCCGCAGTGATGGCAGCCAGAACGACTGCCTGACCTTGGCGTATCAAGCCGAAGCAAGAGAATTAACGGATGGCGTAACCGTTGGGCAAGGGACGTATCAGCCCATTGCCATGAATGGTCAAGAGGTCTACCGTTTCGCCGTTAAAAGAGTCCCGGAAGTCATTGAAAAAGCGCTCCACCGGGCAAGTCTTACCACTGACCAAGTAGACTGGCTGTTACTCCATCAAGCTAATCAACGCATTCTTGATGCCGTTGCCCAACGTTTGAGCATTCCCAATGAAAAAGTCATCAGCAACATGGCGAACTATGGCAACACGTCTGCTGCCTCTATTCCCCTCGCGCTTGATGAAGCGGTTCGCCAAGGTCGAGTTAAGGCAGGCGATGTCATTGCGGCTTCAGGATTTGGGGCAGGGCTAACTTGGGGTGCTGCTATTTTTCGATGGGGTAAGTAGCTTCTTTAGACTCGTTTAAGTTCGTTTATTTCACTTCTTTTATTTGAACCGCAATGACTAAAACTGCATGGGTGTTTCCAGGACAAGGTTCTCAGGCGATCGGGATGGGAGTTGATTTATATGATTTGCCTGCTGCTCAAGAAAAATTGACGCAGGCTGAGAAAATTCTAGGTTGGTCGGTTCCTGAAGTTTGCCAGAACCCAGAAGACAAGGTGTCTAAAACGCTCTACACGCAGCCCTGTCTGTACACGCTGGAAGCAATTCTAGTAGATTTACTGCGATCGCAAGGTCAAACGCCGCAGATTGTTGCGGGTCATAGCCTGGGCGAGTATGTGGCGCTCTATGCCGCTGATGTGTTTGATTTTGAAGCGGGGTTACACCTGGTAAAGCGGCGGGCAGAACTCATGGATCATGCCTCAGACGGCACAATGGCAGCGCTATTGGGGTTCGACCGAGAGCAGTTGGAAGCGGTGATTGCCCAAACTCCAGGTGTGGTATTAGCAAACGATAACAATGAGGTTCAGGTTGTGATTTCGGGCAGCGTAGAAGCGGTAGATGCGGTAATCGCCCAAGTTAAGACAAAGCGATCGCTGAAGCTGAATGTCAGTGGGGCATTTCATTCGCCGTTCATGGCAGCGGCAGCGGCAGAGTTTGAGAAAGTTTTAGAATCGGTGCCGTTTCGAGATGCGCGGGTGCCTGTTTTAGCAAATGTGGAACCCAGTCCAGCGATCGCAGCTACAACTTTGAAAGAACGCCTCAATCGCCAAATGACGGGCGCGGTGCGGTGGCGAGAAATTTCCTTGCGGCTTTCTAAAGAGGGCATGACGCGAGTCGTAGAAGTAGGGCCGGGGAAAGTCTTGACTGGAATTATTAAGCGTACTTGTCCAGATTTAGTCTTGGAAAATGTGAGTGGATTGGCTCATGTGTCGTCATGTCTGCCATAATTACCGCTGAACGTGAGCCGTTGATTAGCCAAGTGTTCTATCACTTGTTCAAGTGGGCGATCGTTAGTCCCGTGCTACATGCCTACTTTCGGGGAAGGGTTTATGCAGCGGAACAGGTGCCCCAGAAAGGCGCACTGATTATTGTGGCAAATCATGCCAGCGATTTTGACCCACCGCTGCTGTCAAGCTGTGTTCGTCGTCCAGTGTCATACATGGCGAAAGAAGAACTTTTTCAGGTTCCTGGGTTAAGTCAGGCAATTCAAGTCTATGGGGCGTATCCGGTGAAACGAGGTTCGCCCGATCGCAGTGCCATCCGGGCGGCTTTAGCCCAACTGGAAGCAGGATGGGCGATCGGGCTATTTTTAGAGGGGACACGCACTTCTGACGAGCGCATTCCTACTGCAAAGCTAGGTGCAGCCATGATTGCCGCCAAGGCACAGGTACCGCTGCTGCCTATCAGTCTATGGGGAACGTCAAGAATTATGCCAAAAGGCAGTCGGTTTCCTCAGCCTGTACCGATTACGGTGCGGGTTGGTGAGTTAATTGCCCCGCCTGCTTCAAGCAAACGGGAGGAGCTGGTAGCAGTGACGCAAAAATGCGTAAAAGCGATTCATGCCCTGCATGATTTAGGACGCTAAAAGTAATTGAGGGCTAAAAGCATGGAGAACTTGAGGGCGGATCTAGAAAAGCTGTTGGATGAAGCAGAGTGGGAGTGGCTAATGCCCCATGCCCAGCGCGATGTCGTGGTGGTGGTTGATCCAGGGTTGGATCTGTTGGATGTGGGGGTGGCGATCGCTTCTGACAACACAACGTCGGTGCAGCATTGGATTGGCGAACAGTTGCTCAGTAAGCCTTCACCTGAGCAAATTGTAGAGTGGGCAGGCGATCGCACTCGGCGGTTCAAGGCGTTGATTGTACAGCCCTATGTATTAGTACAAGACGAACTGAGTCTACAGATTAATTAAGCGACCAAAGGCTGGCAGATGTCATCGGAGAGGGCAGCCTCTTGAAATTCCATCGTTCCAATTGCCTGAGTGAGCACTTCAGAAGGGGTTAAGCCCTGATCAATTTTCTTGAGCCATCGCTGCGCTTCATTCCCTTCTCTCAAAATTTTCTTGAGGGGAGAAAGGAAACAGCTAAAGCCTTTAGATTTGGCAAATCCCCAAACTTCTTCGTAGAGATCTGTAATCCAATCTCTAGCCAAAATGGGGCGACCATCTTTCCAGTGGCGCAGTTCGGCATCTAAGCTGCGATGGGCTGCGGCAAGTTCATTGGCATCAGTCAGAGCAACTAAATCCTCAGTGCTGAGTGAGCTTCCTTCCAGCGGATCAAGACTAGGATCTTCTAGAAGCTGCGTCAGTCGGGCTTCTAGCAAGGCAGTGATAGCGAGAAGGGCGATCGGGTCTGTTACTAGATCAGAAATGCGTAGCTCTAGACGATTGAGATTATAAGGACGGCGATCGCCATTGGGGCGCACTGCCGACCATAAATGCCGCACGTTCTGCATCGTGCCTAACACCAACTGCTCTTCCGTCCATTGAATATAGTGGCGATGGCTGTTGAACAACGGTACATGGGCAGGCGTTTTAGGAAAGACGCTCCACCGCGAAGAATGACTGCCTGTAACTTTGCCATCCAAGAAAGGCGAAGATGCGCTGAGAGCCAGATAGAGCGGGGCTTCTACCCGAATTAGACGACAGGCACGCATCAGTTTTTCGGGGTCGCTGATGCCGATGTTAATGTGAATACTGGCGGTCACAACCGTGGTGCCGTAGGTTTGCTCAATGTAGTCATGGTAAGGATTAGCAGGATCAGAGCGGTAGAAGCGATCGCCCCCGCCCAAGGCTAAAGTACTGCCCGGAATCAAAGTGTAGTTGCCCAGCTTTTCTAAGTACTGCCTAAGCCGCACACGCGGACGCACTAGCTCGCACAGCAACCGCTCGTAGCGACAGAAGGGAGCCGTTGTGTACTCAACATTGCGACTATCCGGTTCGCGGATAAAGCCATCTAAGTCCGCCACAATTCTGTCTGAAAGACCGACAATTTCTCCTTGGGGCGTACCCGTGTACATTTCGACTTCAAAGCCTTTGGTTAACATGTCGGTTTCTCTCAAATTGCGCTTTCCATCTTCTCATTATTCAGTATCAAGGAAAATGGATGCAGTATCGAGAGGAATAAGCGTAAGCCATCACGCCACATCACCTTCTGAACTACCAATAGCAACTTAGAATAGGGCTGTATTAATGGGCGATCGCGCTCACAGAAAACTCCAGACGTTTCTAGTAACCAGCTATTTTCGAGCAGACTTACACCTCATACTGCGCGAGGGCTGGGCGGTGAAGCATTTGGAACAACCCAGAGTTCAGTGGTCGCAACATAATGATTTAAGTGCAGCTAGTTTGTCGAGATTAAAGCCGTATTATTTCAAGATTATGAACTTTAGATGGGCAGCGCTTTGGAAAGCGAGTAAGCTATACTCTCAGATTACATCGCGTGCCAGGTTGAAACAGAATGGGAAAGCAGTCTAAAGCAGCAGTTGAGAAAGTGGCTGAAAAGGATGTGGAGCAGAAGGAAATATCCACAGCAAAACCTGTGAACTCGCAAAAAGCTGCGGCAAACGTGGAACAGCCTAAAAAGTCTTGGACGATCGAAGATAGTGAAGAGCTTTATCGGATTCAGGGCTGGGGTGAACCGTATTTCTCAATTAATGCGGCTGGACATGTGACTGTCTCTCCTCAGGGCGATCGCGGCGGTTCTCTCGATTTGTTTGAATTGGTCAATGCTCTCAAACAGCGCAACTTAGGACTACCTTTATTAATTCGCTTTTCAGATATTTTAGAAGACCGCATTGAACGGCTAAATGCTTGCTTTTCTAGAGCGATCGCGCGCTACAACTATCCTGGAGTTTATCGAGGCGTTTTCCCGGTTAAATGCAACCAGCAGCGGCACTTAATTGAAGACCTGGTACGCTTTGGTAAGCCTCATTTATTTGGACTAGAAGCAGGCTCAAAGCCAGAGTTAATGATCGTTTTGGCAATGCTAGATACGCCGGGTGCTCTCGTCATTTGTAATGGCTACAAAGACAAAGAATATATTGAAACGGCAATTCTGGCACAACGGTTGGGGTACACGCCCATCATCGTTTTGGAGCAAGCCGAAGAAGTGGATTTGGTGATTGAGGCTAGTCACAAAGTTGGCATTAAGCCTTTGCTGGGAGTTCGGGCTAAGCTAAATAATAAGGGCATCGGGCGCTGGGGCATGTCGGCGGGCGATCGCGCCAAATTTGGCTTAACGATTCCTGAAATTATTAACGCGGTCGATCGCCTTAAAGCCGCAGACATGCTTGACTCGCTCCAGCTTTTGCACTTTCACATTGGCTCCCAAATTTCTGCCATTAGCGTGGTTAAAGATGCCATCCGAGAAGCCAGCCAAATTTATGTGGAACTGGCAAATCTGGGCGCAAACATGCAATATCTCGATGTGGGTGGCGGTTTGGCAGTGGATTATGACGGGTCTAAAACTAACTTCCACGCTTCTAAAAATTACAGTATGCAGAACTATGCCTACGATGTCGTGGCAGAGGTTAAGGAGGCTTGTGAGGAAAAGGGCTTAACCGTGCCAACTTTGGTTAGTGAAAGTGGAAGAGCGATCGCCTCTCATCAGTCTGTTTTAGTTTTTGATGTGCTAGGCACCAGCGATGTCTCTTCCGAAGTGCCCACTCCAGCACACGACAAAGAGCATTTAATCATTCGGAATCTCTACGAAACCTACCAGTCTATTACCGTTGAAAACTACCAAGAGACATATCACGACGCAACCCAGTTTAAAGAAGAAGCCATCAGCCTGTTTGGATTTGGCTACCTGAGCTTGACCGAACGTGCTAGGGCAGAAAGGCTTTACTGGGCGTGTTGTCACAAAATTCAGGCGATCGTGCGGCAACAAGAGTATGTGCCTGATGACTTGGAAGATCTAGAGAAGATCATGTCTTCTATTTATTACATCAATCTCTCTGTCTTTCAGTCGGCTCCCGATAGTTGGGCGATCGACCAGCTATTTCCCATTATGCCTATCCATCGCTTAGGGGAAGAACCGCTCCAGCGAGGTACATTAGCCGATCTGACCTGCGATAGTGATGGCAAGATTGACCAGTTCATTGATTTGCGAGATGTAAAATCTGTCCTAGAACTCCATGACCTACACCCTCACGAGCCTTATTACCTCGCCATGTTCCTGGGTGGAGCCTATCAAGAAATTATGGGCAATTTACACAATCTATTTGGTGATACAAACGCCATTCATATTAAGCTCACACCCAAGGGTTACGAGATTGAACATGTGGTGAAAGGCGACACCATGAAAGAGGTATTGAGCTATGTTCAGTATGATTCTGAGGATTTGATTGAGAACATTCGTCGGCGTACTGAACAAGCATTGCAAGATCATCAAATTACATTGCAAGAATCGCAAATGCTGCTGCAAAACTATGAGCAAAGTTTAAGTCAATACACGTATTTATCTTCGTAATTAAGTCAGTATTAAAGCCATAGCTAAGAACTATGAAAGGCTTTGATTTCATGTCAACTGGCAAACTCAACGATATGGACTAATGGTTCTTCCAAAATACGACTGTGCGTTTCGACATTATTACTCTGTTTCCTGATTTCTTTACTTCTCCCCTTAGCTCTGGCTTAGTGGGAAAAGCGATCGCCCGCCAAATTGCTGCGGTTCATCTCACGAACCCGCGCGATTTCACCACCGATAAGCACCATAAGGTTGACGACGAACCCTATGGTGGCGGCGTGGGAATGTTGATCAAACCCGAACCTATTTTTGCGGCGATCGAATCGATTCCCATTTTGCCTCGGCGAGAAGTCATTTTTATGACTCCGCAGGGTAAAACAATGAATCAGTCATTATTTCAAGAGCTAACCTGCTACGACCAATTGGTGATTCTCTGCGGGCACTACGAAGGCATTGACGAACGAGTATTGCATGGAGTCACACGGGAAGTATCGTTAGGCGATTTTGTCTTGACCTGTGGCGAGATCCCAGCTTTGGCGCTACTGAATGGCGTTGTCCGCCTCATGCCGGGAACCGTGGGCAAAGAAGAATCTTTGAAATTAGAAAGCTTTGAATCAGGACTATTAGACTATCCACAGTACACTCGTCCGGCAGAGTTTCGGGGGTGGAAAGTGCCGGACGTGCTGCTCTCAGGAAATCATGGGGCGATCGCACAATGGCGCAAGCAGCAGCAAATGAAACGCACGCGCGATCGCCGTCCTGATCTTTGGGAAGCATGGCTCAAAGAAAATCCTGGCTCTCATCTCAGCGATCCTTAACAAACTCAATGGGTTTCATCAATTGTTAGTATGAAGTCGAGGGAACTTTCACCTCTCCACACAGGAAAAAGCGGTAACATACAAGGTGAGTCCACCCCTACTAAAACGGTCGCTCTCATTGTGTTTTCACTTAACGGCTACGAATACTTCTTGGTTTTCCTGCTGGTCTGCACCCTCGTGCCGCTGTTAGCGTTAGGAATTTCCCTCGTCACCGCCCCACGTCGCACTGGCGTTGAGCGATCGACTACCTACGAATCGGGCATGGAACCTTTGGGGGCAGCTTGGATTCAATTCAACATTCGCTATTACATGTTCGCCTTAGTCTTTGTTGTCTTTGATGTTGAGACAGTGTTTCTCTATCCCTGGGCAGTGGCATTTAATCAATTAGGATTATTAGCCTTCGTCGAAGCCCTGGTATTTATTTCAATCCTAGTTGTTGCACTCGTCTATGCATGGCGTAAAGGAGCACTTGAATGGTCATGACACCCCCGATCGAAAATATTTCAGACAGCTTAATTAACAAAGCGGGTAGACCCGAAATTACTCAAGAGCTTTCAGAGAACGTCATTCTCACAACCGTAGATGACATTCATAACTGGGCACGACTCTCTAGCCTGTGGCCTATGCTTTATGGCACTGCCTGCTGCTTCATTGAGTTTGCCGCCCTAATTGGCTCCCGCTTTGATTTCGATCGCTTTGGTCTATTGCCTCGCTCTAGCCCTCGCCAAGCCGATCTCATCATTGTTGCGGGAACAGTCACCATGAAAATGGCTCCCGCCCTAGTCCGGCTTTATGAGCAAATGCCCGACCCCAAATATGTGATGGCGATGGGTGCTTGTACTATCACAGGCGGCATGTTTAGCATGGATTCTCCGACAACAGTCCGAGGTATCGATAAACTAATTCCTGTAGATGTTTACATCCCTGGTTGTCCTCCCCGTCCTGAAGCTATTATTGATGCCATCATCAAACTGCGCAAAAAGATTTCTAATGAGGCTTTGGCAGAACGAGGAAGCTTAGGACAAACCCATCGCTACCACACTAAAGCTCACAAGATGAAAGTCGTTCCTGAGATCCTGACAGGCAATTACCTCAAGTCAGACGCTCGCCAAGCGCCTCCTAAGGAATTGATGGAAGCCATGGGAATGCCTGTTTCTCCTGCATTAGAACAAACTCAAAAGGAGAGCATCCGTGGCTGAAGAAGCAACCCCCTTACAGCCTGAAGCTGTAACTGAACCAACCGTTACTGAGACAGCAGTCGTTGAGACTGGAAAAATCTCTAAATGGCTGGCTGAGAATGGCTTTGAACATGAAGCATTAGCGCCTGACCATTTAGGGACAGAAATCCTAAAAATCGATCGCGAATTCCTCCTTCCCTTCTGCTCTGCTCTCTACGCTTACGGGTTCAACTGCTTACAGTATCAATGCGCCTACGATACAGGGTCAGGTGGTGATCTGGTTAGCGTCTATCACTTAATTAAAATCAGCGATAACGCCGATCGCCCTGAAGAAGTTCGGGTCAAAGTATTTCTCCCCCGCGAAGATCCAAAAGTGCCTTCGGTCTACTGGATCTGGAAAGGGGCAGACTGGCAAGAGCGCGAAAGCTACGATATGTTCGGCATTCTTTACGAAGGGCATCCAAACCTCAAGCGTCTGCTGATGCCCGAAGATTGGGTAGGCTGGCCCCTTCGCAAAGACTACATCTCCCCTGATTTCTTTGAACTTCAGGATGCCTACTAAAAGCACTTACAAAATTACAAAGAAAGAAGGCGAAGGACAACTCCTTCGCCTTCTTTTTTCAAGCTAACACGACTAATTCATACCTCAAAGAATTAGATCCCACCTATTACCGCAAAAACAGCGGGACCGGCAATGCCATCTTCGACTAATCCATTTGCTCTCTGAACTGCCAAAACCGCTGCTTCAGTAACCGAACCAAAATAACCTGTTGCCTCACCGCTGAAGTAGCCTTCCCGCCGCATTAGGTTTTGAAGACCTAAAACTCGGTCTCCACTATCACCTCTTCGTAGCAAAGTGCCTGAAGACTCTGGAGGTCGAACGGCAGGTGCTCCTACGCCAATCCGTTGCTGAATTGCCTCCTGGGTTGCAGGGCCCACTCGTCCATCAGCAGTTAGCCCAGCATCCCGCTGAAAGCGAATGACTGCGTCTTCAGTCACCGAGCCAAAATAACCTGTATTGATGCCACTGAAATAGCCCAAGCTGGCTAGATCTTCCTGCAAATCACTGACTAATGGACCGCTACCCCCCAGACTCATGATCCCAGCTTGGCTAATCAGTTGAGTTGAAGGGGACGAAGCCGAGGGGCTTGTCAGCGCTGGTGCCGACACAGCACTAGCTACAGGAGCTAAAACGGCGGTTGTCAGCAGCAACGACAAGACCGAGAAGCTAGATTGAAAGATTTTCATACTGCAATGACCCATTGTGATGAATTGGTTAGAACGATAAGTAACTCTTTACGAGGAAAGTAACTAACAAGGCAAAAGCTACAAGCTAGTACTATTCACGTCAGCATATCCTACCAATGTATGAAAAATATATGGCTTGGCGTGAATAAAATATTAATCAGGCAGGGTAAACAAAAATTGGAAGTTAAACTTCTCGTTTAGATGAGCATTTAACTCAATTTTAAGCAATAGAACAAACTTAATTTACTGTGCTTGCCGCAAGGCTTCTGCTGTACCTATCCCAACAATTCCATCTGCTGTTATCCCATTAGCTTGTTGAAAATTAATGACAGCAGCTTGGGTCTGAGAACCAAAAAAGCCAGTTGCAGAGCCATCAAAATATCCCAAGGTGATCAGTCTTCTTTGCAACTCAGAAACCTGCGCACCTGTATCGTTAAGCCTTAAGGTTGTGCTGACAGGTACTGGTGTGGATCCTGTGCCAATCCGTTGCTGAATCGCCTCACTGGTTGCAGGGCCCACTCGTCCATCAGCAGTCAGCCCAACAGCTTGCTGAAAGCGTATAACTGCCTCTTCAGTCACCGAACCAAAGTAACCTGTGTTGGTGCCACTGTAATAGCCTAAACTGGCTAGATCTTCCTGCAACTGACTGACTAAGGGTCCGCTCCCCCCAAGACTCATGATCCCGGCTTGGCTAATTAACTGAGGTGAAGCAGTCGAGCCTGAGGGACGCGCTACCGTTGGAGCAGAGGCTGAACTCGCGGCAGGCACTAACGCAGCGGTGACCAGCATCAACGGCAGAACTGAGAAGATAAATTGAAAGATTTTCATAGTGCAATGACCCATTGTGATGAATTGATCAGGACGACACAGTAACCTTCCACGAAGAGATAACCTAGCAATGCAAAAGTTATGAACCAGCACCACTCACGCCAGCGCGTCTTAACCCATGTATGAAAAATATATATAGCTTGATGTGAATGGAATACTTGTCCAACTTTGGATGATTTTGCCCTAGACTTAGCTTTTCTCTTTTCAGGAAAGTATCTTACACGAATTCTAATAATAATGAAGTGATTTTAGCCAAAAAAAACTTCCACATCGTAAGAGTGCAGAAGTCAGAAGGCTGTTTTCTAAAGTTAATTTTTTGGAAGATGGTGATCGATTAGGAGAGTTGCTGTAACCGCGATCGCAGTAATGCCTAAAGCGAGTAAAGGATGTTGCCCTCGACTAATAGCAAAAGAGGTAACAACGCCTGCTCCTAAAGCCGCTGTTACCGCACCACCCAGCCAGTCTTTCTTAGAGTCTTTGTACATTGTTTAAATACGAATAAGTTGATTAAATGTGATTTCATGTCATCTGTTTAACCAACCTATCATCTAAACATTCGGAGATGAATTTGACCCAGTTATCTTGTAACTAAGATACAAACTTAGTTAGGTTTCTTAACCTAGATAGTTGCCTCAATAGTTTTAAGCTGACTGTGGATCAACAAGCTTTAAGCTAGGTTGCACAACGGGCTAAGGAGTTGCCACAGGCTCCAACCCTAACTTTGTCAAAAGCCGATCGCCATCAAAATGATTTGCCATCATCTGACAGATTTCTTGCACTTTGATCGGCTCATGCAGGCGGGCTTGCCCGAAGGCTTTGTCGATAATTTCTACCGTTGTCAGCGTATCGAGATCGACTGAAAGAATGGGGACTTCCAGGTCTTCGGCGCGGCTGAGAATGGTGTCTGTAGGAGGCAAATGTCCTGTCAGGATTAAACATTGCGTAGAAGTTTCCAGCGCCGCAACTTGAATGTCGGTGCGATCGCCCCCGGTCACGACTGCCATATTGTATGCCCGCCGGAAATATTCCAATGCCGAGTTAACATTCATTGCCCCAATTTTGAGGCTTTCTACCATTAGCTCCATGCGATCGGGGCGACAGAGCACCTCAGCATTTAACCGACGAACTAATTCGCCCACGCTAACGCTGCGCAATAGGTCGCTGTGGGGCAGCATTCCTAAAACATCAATACCCTGCTTCTCTAAAAATGGCTTGATCTGAGTATGGGTCAGATCCATCTGCGCTGAGGGAATATCGTTCAGCAAAACCCCAATGAGGCGATCGCCCAACTGTTGCTTTGCCGCCATCAGCCTCTCTACTACCAACCCCGACTGACAGCGCGCCACCAAAACCACCGAAGCGTTCAGCGCCTCCGCCATTTGCGGCATCGCCAAATCAAACAGCCTGCCCTCTTCCAGGCTACTAGAGCCTTCTAGCAGCACTAAGTCTGAGGTAGACGCGTATTGTTGAAGGGCTTGCCCATAATTCACTGGATCTTGCCCAGAAAGCTTTCTAGTAATTGTGGTTTCATCTAGAGAAAGCAGCGTAGGCAGTAGGCGATTCTCCGGCAGATTCAGGGTTTGAGCAATGAACCGCACATCTTCATCTAGCGTATCGACTTGAGATTCACTTAGACAAGTACCGATCGGCTTGCCATAGGCAATATCAATTCCCTTCTCTTTAAACTGACTAGCCAGCCCCAGAACCACAGCGGACTTACCACTATAAGCTTCTGAAGACCCTACTAAAAGATACTTTGAGGACTTAGGCACGACCCCGCTCCTGAGATAAACTTGCCGGACGACTGTTCAACTAGAACTTTAACCAAGACTTTAGTTAAGCATTGTTTAACAGCATAAAGCTAGCTCAGAAGACTTGTATCCATTCCTTAATTTCATACCTTGTCCAAATGCCATTTTGCCAATACGGATCGGCTTCGACCAGGTGCCGCACGATCGCCTCATTTTCTGCGTCGTAAATGCCAAACACTTGAGTTAAATCTTGCGTTGGACCGATCGTCACCAAAGTCCCTGCTGCTTTCTGTTGAGCTAAACCCTCCAGATGCGCTTGACGAAAAGAGACACGTCTTTCCAAAACATCCTGGCAATAGCTGCCCCACATAATGTATTTTGGCATTCTTAAATTTCCGCTTAACTTCTCAAATCCACACTAAACTTTTCAACCAATGCATCCCGAACCTTCTTGTGAATCGGCTCTACGTCTTCATCCTTGAGGGTGCGATCGCCCGTCCGATATACTAACCGGAACGCCAAACTTCGTTTCCCTTCGGGCACATTCTCTCCCAAATATTCATCAAACAATGTCACAGACTCTAGCAACGTTCCACCCGCCTTCTTAATGGTTCGCTCTAGCTCTGCCACGGAAATTTTGACCGAGGCAAAAAAGGCAATATCCCGATCAGAAGCCGGGTAAGGAGAATACACCTGAAAAATCGGAGTGATCTGCTCGTCCTGATCGAGGCGATCGAACATCACATCTAGATCTAGTTCAAAGACATACACTTCATCAGGTAGCCCTCGCTCTTGCCGTAGCTGAGGATGGATTTGCCCAAAGGTGCCCAAGCGATCGCCCTGCACCCACAGCGAAGCCGTCCGACCCGGATGAAGCGAAGTATCCCGGCGATCGGGCTGATATTCTACTCCTAGTCCCAGCCTCTGAAAGGCACTTTCCAGCCGACCTTTTGCCTCAAACCAACTCATCGGCTGCTCCCGTCCACTTTGCGTCCAAAGCCCCTGCTTAGCATCACCGCCCATAATTCCTGCCACCTTATCGGCTTCAGCCAGTCCTTCCTCATCGCGCCAGAACACGCGCCCAATTTCAAAGGCATTCAATGCCCCATTGCCCTGCTCTAAGTTGTACTGAAACGCATCGATCAAACCGGGTACTAACTCAGTGCGAAGTGCCGAATACTCAGCCAGCAAAGGATTAGCCAGGGAGACTTGATCCTGAGACTCTGCCTTAACCAAAGAATAATGAATCACTTCTGTTAGCCCTACCGCCTGAAATGCTGCCTGAATTTTACGGCTCAAGGCTTGTTCAACAGAGAGAAACCCTGGCTCAGTTTTGCTGGGCAGCGTATCGCAAAACTTATTGAATCCATAAAGCCGCGCCACTTCTTCAATTAAATCAATCTCGCGCTCCAAGTCTCGGTAGCGGTAAGGCGGCACTGTGACCGACCAAACTCCAGGTTTGCTAGGGGTAAGCTGGCAGCCTAAAGCAGTTAAGGTTCGTTCTACGTCTGCTGCCTGTAAATCAGCAACTTCTGATTCTTCCTCGTCGTTTGTTGTGAGATTAATCGGTCCCAAAACTTGATTCACTCGCTCTAAACGCAGATCAATAGTGCGTACTGTTTCGGTTTGTCCTGGGCGATTGTCAGTAACGGCTTGCGTTCCAATTATTCCGCCCGCCAGTTCAAGAATTAGCCCCAACGCGCGCTGACAGGCAATCCCAACGGCTGCTTGGTTCACCCCTCGCTCGTAGCGGGTCGAAGCTTCTGTGCGAATGCCCTGCGATCGCGCCGATCGTCGGATTGCCACAGGGTCAAAAATTGCTGCCTCCAGTATCAGGTTTTGGGTCTCTGCGGAGACCTCGGTGGATTCGCCACCCATTACGCCTGCTAGTGCCACAGGCTGATCATTGGCTGTAATTACCAAAGTTTGTTCTTGCAGAGTTCGCTTTTGGCTATCGAGAGTGGTCAAGGTTTCGCTAAGGTCAGCAAAGCGAACGCCCATGTTCAGGGAGGGTGCACTGGATGGAATGAGGGCCTGAAGGCGATCGCGATCAAACGCATGAAGGGGCTGCCCCCACTCCAGCAGCACGTAGTTTGTCACGTCTACCACATTATTGATAGGACGCGTGCCTGCTGCCTGCAATCGTCGCTGTAGCCACAGGGGTGAGGGTGCAATTTTTATCCCAGCGATCGCCGTTCCGATATAAATTGGACAAGCCTGAGTCTCGGTAATCCGAATCGTTAAATCTCCAGATTGCTGGGTCGCGATCGCTGCGGGTTCTGGCAACCTCAACGCTGCCCCAGTAATTGCCGCCACTTCCCGCGCAATGCCGACCATGCTGAGGGCATCTGCTCGGTTTGCTGTTGAGGTCAAATCCAACACTACATCATCAAGTCCTAGAAGCGATCGGGCATCGGTTCCAACCCGCAAATTCTCTTCTGTAAAAATATGAATGCCTTCCGAATCCTTTGTTAATCCTACTTCTGCCAACGAGCAAATCATTCCTTCTGAGGGCACGTCTCGCAACTTCCGAGGCTTAATCTTGAGATCTACAATTGGTAAATAGCTACCTAAAGTCGCCACTGGCACATAGATGTCTGCCCGCACATTTGCGGCTCCGCAAACAATGGTCGAAGGCTCATTGCCGCCAATATCGACCGTACAAACGCTGAGCTTGTCGGCATTGGGGTGAGGCTCACGCGTTAACACTTTGCCAACGACCACGCCCTCTGCCCACGTCCGCCGATCTTCAATCTCTTCGACCTCAAACCCAGCCATGGTCAACGCTTCTGCCAATTCCTCTGGGGTCATGGTGATATCGACGAGTTCCCGTAACCAATTCAAAGAGATCCGCATTGCGCCGCCTGAGAGTGGATATTCATAAGGATTAACCCAATAATTCTATCGGGGAATCGCTGTTTTAGGCGCTATTGTTTGCTGTAATGGCGATCGTTTACGGGAGTTTTAGGCGATCGTCCCGCTTCTATCGAATTCCTAGATCTCATTTTCCTAGGCGAATTCTTCGACGGCTAGTGATTTGAGTTAACCAATCTCTCAAAATTATTGCAATCCAATCATTCCTTTCGCTTTCTGGTGGCAATTCAACCAACTCTCCATTAACTAAAGCGTCCTTCCATCTCAGCGCTGTAGGACAAATACTCTTCAAAAGTGGCGAATCTTGGTTTGGCTTGGGTTATGACAATTACCCTTTAATACGCCCCAGACAGGACTCGAACCTGTGACCGTCTGCTTAGAAGGCAGATGCTCTATCCAACTGAGCTACTGGAGCCGACTTTTCCTGCTTCGTTATGCTAAGCCCCAAACGTGGGCAGACTAGTTGCAATATTGGCAGCTTTGCTGATCTTTCGTGCATCACTATAACATTACAACTGGCTAGTTTGCCCATCCCGCCAAAGAGGAGTCAGGTCGCCACACCATGTTTATCTTAAAAAGGCAGGATGTCCAACTCTCCAGCATTCCACATCCCAAAAAGGATCAGCAGGTGCCGATTCTGACCTATCAGGGACAAACTTTTCGCTTGATTAGCGTGTTCCAAGCTGCCCAGGAAGAGGAGGCAAAATCTTTTTGGCGAGACTTAACCGACAACCGGGGTAAAGCCTGTGTTCTGCTTGAAGAACCCGAGCGCTTTAGCATTTGGGGAAAAATTCACCTTGATCAATTAACTGCCGAAGCTGCACCAGAGCCTCAACCCCAAAAAGGAGAAGCTTCTCCCGCTTTTGTGCAAGCTTCCCTGCTATTGTTGCAATCGGTTTATATGGATATTGAAGATATGCTGGGCACTCGGCAACTCAATGTATTTCACAAAGAAATTACAACGGTCTTTCAGCAAGGTCGTTTTCCTCAAACCGAATCGATCGATGCAATTGACCAAATTCTTAAAGTAGATCCTCTGGAATCTTTACAAGTGCCGCCCTGGCGAGAGCAGCACTTGGTGGCATTGTTGCAAGAGTTGCATCGGCTAGGAAAGCAGCACTTTGGTAACGCCAGCTTTACTCGACGGGTAATGGAATCTTTACAAGATATGCCATCTCACGATCGCAATCAGTTTTTAGGCTGGCTGAAGCGATCGCCTATGGGTAGCCTTTGGCAATAGGCGCTGTTTCACCAATAGGCAAGGTTAGATTCGCTGACCAGTGGGCATGATAATGATGAGTTTTTGCCGTGTATTTCCTTTGTGAGGAACAGTCCTTTGAGCAACAAGTCTTCTACCCAATCTTTCCCATCCATTCAAACTGTTGTCTTGGTTGCAACCGCCTGGTCAGTCGTTGCCTTACTGTTTTTTCTTCTATTTAGCGCTGCCACACCCGATGAAGGTCGCCCAGTTTGGTATACAGTCACCACTTACGTTTTAGAAAATATGTCATTCCTAGGGGCAGGTTATCTATGCTTTCGGAATTGGCGGAGTTCACAAATTGTCAGCGGCGGTCTGGTGTGGTTCTCTATTGGGATGGGCATGTTCTCATATTCGCTAGGCAACTTGCTATTGTCGTATTGGGAAATTGGGTTAGGCAATTCTCCTGAAGTATCACCAGGTGATCTCTTCTTTATTCTGACCTACTTATTTTTGGGCTTTGGTTTGTTTAAAGCGATTACCTCCAAACAGCTTAACTTAGCTCCCTTGCAATGGATAATTGTTGCAGGTATGGCTGCGGTTGGGATTATGATTGCAACTTTGTTTGCTCCTAGTTCAGCGAATGCGGCAACTCCTCTAATAGTCGCTCAAGCCGCGTCATCATCTCAAAAGGCAGTTTCTCCGATCGCCTCTCCTCCATTACAGCCTTTTACTACACCGACTGTATCACCCGCGATCGCCTCTCCCCTTCCTTCTGCCAGTGATGCTCCAGAACTTGTTATTCCAGAACCTGTTGTCCCGGAATCTGTTACTCCAGAATCTGTTATTCCAGAATCTGCTAGCCCACAGCCAGAGAAAACCGCTGAAGAAGTGCCAGCCTGGGCGATCGCACTTGAAAAACAGCTAGAACCCTTAGCCAGCACAGTGGGTTGGCTCTACATTATTGGGGATGTCATTCTGGTGGTTATGGCAACCACGTTACTCTTAGCATTCTGGGGCGGACGGTTCTCGCTATCTTGGCGCTTCATTGCTGCTGCCTCTCTTTCTTACTACATTGCCGATCTGTGGTTCAACTACGCCACCCGATATATTACAAACTACGAAACTGGGGCATTGCCTGAAGTCTTTTGGATCTTTAGTGGCTGCTTGTTCGCCATTGGTGCAGCCCTAGAATTTGACTTGTCTACTCGTCGTCGTAGCGCCCGTAGAAGAGCCTAAAGGTTTCCCCACAAGTTCCTAAATCTGAGATAAAATCGTCAAGCCTGCTGAAGCAAAAGTTATGGTTTGCCATAAGCTGAGACGCTGCAAGCTCGTCATCTCACGATTTAAGATCACTGGTCGAGGAATTTGTCGGTATGGCTCCCCAAAAACTGTCTCAATCCGATAAGCAAGATATCCTCAACCTCTATCGACAAGTGTTAGAAGAATCTACCACTACTCTAGCGAGTCGATATAGCGTTAGCACCAGCACAATTAGCCGACTGTTGAAGCAAACTTTGCCGGAATCAGAGTATGAGGCGCTCATTCAGCAAAAGCGATCGGGAGCCTATAAAGGGCAGGCACAACCTGAGGAAAGTCTTACCATTCCTGGGATTGCTGCCCTAGTCTCGCCTGAGATTTTCAATGAGCCTGAGATTTTTAATGAGCCTGATGCTCTTACTAAACCAGAACCCTCGCCTCCCTCTGAAGTATTCACTCACGCTGCCTCTGAATTAGTTACCCATTCCGAGCAGCCAGAACCCGCGCCAGAACCCTTTAAGAGCCGTGCGCCTGTCATTCGACGAAATCGCCAGGTTGTTGAAGAAGCAATGACAGAGGCTGCGTTGTCACCTTCTACTCAACTACCTACCCCAACAGAGGTAGACGAGTTCTCTGAGCCCTCTCGGTTTGAGAAACCCGTCAGCAAATCTCTGTTGCTGGCTAGTGAGGAATTTTCTGACCTAGATGATGAGCTAGACAGTGATTTAGATGACGACGATTTGGACGATGATGGATTAGACGACGATGAACTCACAGATGACATGGGTTCATTTGGGACAATTCAGGTTGATAGTAAAGGGTTTGTCCAAGTTCAGCCCTTGGTCGAAAATGCGATTCCCAAAATTTGCTATGTCGTTGTCGATCGCGCCTCTGAACTCATTACTCGTCCTCTGAAAGACTTTGCAGAGCTTGGGCAAATTCCTTTAGAGGAAATTCAAGAGAAAACATTACCGATTTTTGACAATCATCGAATTGCCAAGCGCTTTATGCGACGAATGCAACGAGTGGTTAAGGTTCCTGATGGTAGGGTTTTTAGCAAAGTTAGACCTTATCTACAAGCCAAGGGAATTACTCGCCTTTTAATTGATGGGCAAGTTTACTCGCTGTGAGGCTTATTGCTCCTCCTTTGCAGAGGGCAACTAGAATGCTCTTTTATGATCTTCATCTTAAAGTGTCCTGATCCTTTCATAAAGGAACTGTAAACAGAGAAGGATTCATTGCCTTGCAGTGTAATGTTTCGATGAATTAAACTCTTTGGACTAGGATCATGCAAATTTTAATTGCCTTATACCTGCCGATCGCCTCCCTCATGCTCTGTATCTTTTTAGGGGGATTCCTAGCCGATCATTCTGCCTCTAAGGCAGATGTTATTTCGTGGGTAGCTGTATTTGTAGGATCTGTCTTTTTCCCGGTGGTCATTCCTATTGCTTTAATTGAGAGATTGCTGAGGGCTAACTTGCCTAAGCCAGTTCGATTTCTAGAATCTTCCCAGTATTAACCCCACCGCGATCGCCCTCCCTACCGCGATCGTGCTGTTTACTGATTGCACTGGATTGCACTATTGACTATTCAGTAGCCTGCCAATTTGCATAGGATGTAACTGCTCAACATTGCTGAGAACGATCGCTGCACCTGCTTGCTTTAACTTGTCAGTGTAATCGGTTGCGTAGTCAGCAGATGCTTGCGCATGAGGTGGCAAAACGCCGACCCCAACCCATTGGCGATCGGGCTGTTGAGTGCGCGCTTGAGTGACTGTATACATGTCTGCGACCGTATCTCCCACGTAGATTACGGGCAGAGAGTCAGGAGATAATTGGACGCGCTGCTTCGCAGATACCGCCAGGGTTGCCTGGAATAGCCCAGTGGGATTAGGCTTACCTGGTGCATCTTCCATTGCTACGAGGACGGGGGACTGCAACCCCAACCGTTTTTCCAGGACGTAGCGAGCCGACCCTTGTGTAGCGCCGCTAAAAAAGCCCCACAGAATTCCGGCTGCGGTGAGTTGCTGAAGGTAAGCCGATTGCAGTAACAACGGCTCCTGGGTAATGTAGCCGTTCCATTGGTCAGGATAATCTAGCTCCGTGCCCCGGTAACAGCGTTGGAAGTAATCTACGATCGCTTCATAATTGAGGTTAAGTTGCTCTCTAGATTGCCCTTGCCGCTCAAAGTGGCGATAGGTCAATTCTTGCGAGGCTTCCCAATCATTATTCCAAATACCTTCTTCTTTCAGTGCATCAATGTCAGCTTGACTAGGACGATATGCCCCCTGGGTAAATTTCTCGACGGTATCTGCCAAGGCTCGACGGTAAGAGTTACTAACGTCTCGGATGACACCATCAATATCAAAAATTACGATGACAAAATTCTTCACTGCCCCAACACTCCTCCTCAGGCGCTATCTTTTTCTTCAGATCTGTAGATACAATAAGGGATCGTTGTAAAGTTTGGGAACGCAACAGTCGTTCGGGAGGATTGTTTGACAAAGTTTATTCTAAAGGTTCTCTGGCTAGAACAGAATGTGGCATTGGCGGTTGATCAAATTGTGGGTAAAGGCACAAGTCCTTTGACTTCGTATTTCTTCTGGCCTCGGAATGATGCTTGGGAACAGTTGAAGTCTGAGCTAGAAGCCAAGCATTGGATTGCTGAGAGCGATCGCTTCGAGTTGCTCAACAAAGCGACTGAAGTCATCAACTTTTGGCAAGAAGAGGGTAAGCGTACCTCTATGAATGATGCCCAAGCCAGATTTCCTGAAGTTGCTTTTACAGGAAGCAACTAGCAGATTTTTCTTGAGGCGGTTTGAGGGGATGTCTGCGAAGTCTAGATTACTATCCGATCCGCCCCCTGAATCCACCATTCTGGGGGACTTTGAAGGAGGATTGGTGCGGAAGTCCCCCAGAATCGTGGGTTGGGGGGCAAGTGTAAGAATCTTTGATACTTCTCAGACATCCTCTAATAGGGGCAGATTAATTCTGTCCCTTTTTAATTAGTTTTAGATTCTATGACTTCTCGGACTCGGTAGATGGGGCGGTTTTGTGATTCGTGGTAGGTTCGCATTAGGAGTTCGCCGAGTAGACCAAAGCTGAAGAGTTGGACGCCCGTTAGGAACAAGACAACGGCAAGGATAAGTAAGGGGCGATCGCCAATGCTTTGTCCTAATCCCAGCTTCAAAAATGTTAGGTAGCCTCCTAACCCAGTTCCTAGCAATATTGCTAACAGTCCAAACAGCCCAAACACATGCATAGGGCGGGTCAAGAACTTCTTCATAAAGAAGATGGTGAATAAATCCATCAATACCCGAAAGGTTCGTCCTAGCCCGTATTTACTACGTCCAAATTGACGAGCGTGATGAATGACAGGCATCTCAGCAATTTTTGCTCCTTCAATGTATGCCAGAGCAGGCAGGAAGCGATGCAGTTCACCATAGAGGTTCATGTCCATAACTAACTCAGAGCGATAGGCTTTGAGTGAGCAGCCGTAGTCGTGAATATTGACTCCGGTGACTTTGCCGATCAGCCAGTTGGCAATTTTAGAGGGGATGAGGCGGGTGAACATGTCGTCTTGCCGCTGCTTGCGCCAGCCGCTAACCATGTCGTAGCCTTCGTTGAGCTTCTCTAAGAGCAGCGGAATATCGCTGGGATCGTTTTGCAAATCGCCGTCTAGGGTGATGATGACTTGTCCCATGGCATGATGGAACCCGGCTGCCATAGCGGCGGTTTGTCCGTAGTTGCGGCGCAGTAAAACGGCGCGGAGGTCAGTGCGGTCTTGGGCAAGCTTTTTGAGAAGCTCGGCAGAGCCGTCTTTAGAGCCGTCGTCTACGCAGATGGTTTCGTAGGCAATGCGCTGGTCTTGGAGGGCTGTGGCGATCGCCTCAACTAAGCGAGGAATACTTTCGACCTCGTTATAAACAGGCACCACGACCGAAACCTTAAACTGGACGGGGCGAAACCCAGATATTTCCTGTGACCCTTGGGGCACGAACGACGTACTCATAAGACTCGCCTTGTGAAACAGGCTCTATTCTACCGAGTTTTGACCCCCGCTAAACTTGCTCCACCGACTTCGGCAAGGATACTAATGATTCGGTAAAGCGCTACGCCGCCAATAAGGATGCCTGAAGAAATCTGGGAACCGAGCAGGGCGATCGTAGTGGCTTCAAATACACCAATGCCTCCAGGTGCACCTGGCACCACCAGCCCTAGCACCCAGGCAAAACTAAATGCACTCAATATTGAGGAAATTTGAGTCGGAGCGATCGGGCTTAATGCCAATAAGGTCAGCCAAAAACCTAGCCCGCGCAATGTCACAAATCCGGCTTCGCCTAGCAATGGCAGAATGGGATATTGCCGAATTTGAACGGGTGGTTGAAGTTGAGCAACCTGAACATCTTGAGGTTTTCCTTTGAGGCGGCTAGCAAGTTGAAGGAGCGAATTTAGAACTCTGGGATGAATGGCGATTAAGACGGCGCATAGACAGAGGAATTGAATAACACTGTTGGTGCGGTTGCCAGTGATGAGAGCGATCGCCAAGGCGGCGGCGGCCATGAGCAAGGATTCTAGCAATACGCTTACGGTTGCTGCCCCGACGGAAAAACCAGCATTTTTAGCGGCAATGACTCTGCCATAAAAGTGCCAAACGTTGCCAGGAAGATATTTGGCGAGGTTGGTGGTGAGATAGACTCTAATGCTCCATAACCCTGAAGCGGGTTGATTGAGTTCGCGCAAGATCCAACTCCAAACCCAGCCTGACCAAATGTGAGCGAGGAGGGTGACGAGGAGGGCGATCGCCAGTTTAAGATATCCGGTTGCAGTGATCCGAATGGCAGCAACTTCTTGCCAGTTTTGGCGAATAGCACTCGCAATAAAAAAGATGGTTCCGCCCAAAATGATCCAGCGGAGGTAAGGCTTGAGGCGAGAGAGTTTGATGATAGCCATTAGGCGATGGCAGCCTCACATTGTACAAAAACTCCATTAATGGCGTTCATTAAGCAATTTAGATCATAGATTGTATAGACCTTAATATTTTTGACAAACTGATTTGCCACCAATCGTCCAAATTCCCAAACTTTACCATTGGAAACGATTCCAAAAATGGGTTGATGCAATTCGCTATTGAGTTTTTGAACAGCGACCATTTCTGCTAAACATTGTCCCCAGCCTTCAGCAAAATCATCTCGCTTGGCTTCTACAACGATGATGTAAGGTTGGTCGAACACAAATTTACCTAGGGGCGATCGCTTCGCCACAATATAATCTGGAATGCCGCACAGTTTTTCATTAAAGCTAATGGGCTGATGGCTCCAAAGGCTGAAATGCTCTTTATGGCGTTTATAAACTTCCTTGAGGGTGGGATAAATTAAATTTTCACAAACGGCATATTCTGAATTGTCAAAAACAACTTCTCTGAGGCTAAATTCAATATCTGCTTTGAATGCCTCATTATTAACGAAGGAGACTTCTGTTACAAAATCCATCTCCATTGAGACAATCTGATAGTCCTTAAGAACATCGCCTATGCCTTTGTAGGTTGTGAACGGCATTTAAGTTCCTCTACACTTCCCGCATCACTAGAATAACGTTTTCTGTGAATTTCTCGAAGGTGTCGTCGTGGCTGATGACAAAGAGTTGACGGAAGGTTTTGATGTTGGCGATCGCTTCTGCCAAGCTTTCTCGTCTGGGTCGATCCATGTTGGTAGTGGGTTCATCAAAAAAGGCGATGTCAATATCTGCCAATACGCGTAGCAATGCTAATCGTACTGCTAATGCTGCACACATTTGTTCACCACCGGATAAATTGATGAATCGGCGGTTGTGAGCGCCTTCTTGTACAATAATTTCGTAATCTTTTGTCCATTCCAGCGCTACGTTAGGGCGATTCATTAATTCTCGGAAGAGGCGATCGGCTTCGTGGGAGATAGTTTGCACGTAGCGTTCAGTAATGCGGGGCCCTGCCTCTTTGTAGACCTTGCGCGCGAAGGAGATAAAGCGCTTGTTTTTTTCGGTTTGCTGAAGTTCTTCGGCGGCGCGATCGCATTTCTGAGCAATGCCTTGGAGCGTTGCAATTTGAGTACTAATTTCCATAAGTCGTTTACGCTGTTGCGGCAATCCTCCAGCAAGTTGATCAGCCTGACTTCGTCTGTGACTATATGCGGTTTCAGCTTGTTGCCAGAGCGCGGGATCATAGTCTTTAAGGAGGCGATCGCTCTCGGTCTGGATTTCGTTCTGCTCTACCTGCAATTCTTGTAGCTGAATGGTTGCTGTTTGTAGTTCTGGTTCTAGTTTACGAAGTTGATTCGCATCATTTTGATATTGTAGATAAATCAAGTAGGCGGGCTGATGCTCCTGACGATTCTGTTTTTGTTGCTCAATCTCTGTATCCAGGTTGGCAAACTCATTAAGCTGATCATCAAATTCAGCGATCAATACTTGTATCTGATTGCGTTGTTCGACAATGGTTAGTTGTTGGCTGAGCAGAGTAGGACGCTGTTGCAAATCTCTAGATAGAAGCTGACTCCGACCGCGTGGATCCGCGAGGTTTATCAGGCTGGTGGCGAGGTGCGATCGCTTCTGCTGTAGCTCTGGCTCGGCGGCTAACTGCTGGGCGAGTTCAGTGAGGCGATCGTTTAATTGGTTGACTTCTGCTTGGAGGTTAGCGTGCTGCGCTTGCTTTGCCGCCAACCCAGAGAGTTCGGCACGAGATTGGTAAGCAATATCAAGCTTGGTTTTAAGGTGTTGGAGTTGCTGCTGAAGCTTGGGGACAGAGGTTTGTTCTGATAAATCTGCCAGAATTTTCCAGAGTGAATTGATTAACTCGGTGTTAAGTTCTATCCCGGCTTCAATGGTTTCTAGGGCGAGTTGGGCAGCAGGAAGCGGCGAAGTTTGCAAGATTTTTTGGAGAGCATCGATCGCGTCTTCGGCTTGCAGTTGATGGCGATCGCCCCGACTTTCGCCCTCACTCACTAATTGCCGTAATTCGGCTTCAAACTGTTTGGCAGCTTCAACTCGGCTCAGTTGCTCTTGCAGGCGATCGCGCCTCTGCTCCAATTCAGTAATCTGGTCTGCGTCTGCTGCTAATGCCTGAATGCGGACGATTTCTTGCGTCAGCTTAGCTTGCTCGGCTTGAAGCTTTGTAATTTGGCGACTCAAGCTTTGCTGTTCTAACTTAATTGCTTGGATCTGATTAAACTGTTCGGCAATAGCAGATTGCTGCTGTTCTAACGCCACCTGCTGCACAATTAATGGTTGAAGTTGTTCAATTTCTGCTGCTGCTTGGGTCAGGTTTTCTAGTTGTAAATTCAGCTTGGTCAGTTGGGTTTCTTGCGCCACTCTCGCCGCCTGCTGTTTCTCTCGCTGTTTTGCTAACGCCTGTCGTTGTTTGACTTGTTGATCCAATTGTTCTAGCTCGGCTTCGGCTTTCAAAACAGCTTGATAGCTCACTTTGTTTTGGGTGCAAATGGCAACTGCCGATTGCGATCGCTCCACCAATTGCAAAATTCGGCTCTGTGCTTGCTGTGCGGCTGCCGTTTTAATCGTAATTTGCTGCAACCGAGAAGTAATGCTTTGCACAGCCTGAGCGTGGTTTGAAAGACGCTCCTTTTCATTTTGGAGTTCATTTAACTCGGTTTGCAACTGCTGCAAGCTGGCTTCATTAGCAATAATTTCTTGGCTAATCATGTTCTGACGGTGCTGCAAAGGCTGCCATTCTTGCAAACTTTCCTCGTACTGGGCGATCGCCGCTTCTAGTTTTTCTACTTCTGCCTTACTGTGCTTTTCCAACGACAGCATTTGCTGATTTGTTTGCCGATATTCACCTACCTTCAAGATTGCATCAAAAATCGGCTTGCGTTTCTCAGAGGCTTGCAAGAAATCGGCGGTAAACATTCCTTGGGGTACGCCGATCGTGTTGGCAAAAAGCTGTCCTAAATCTGTTCCAGGCGCAACGCCAAACTGCTGCCGCAGCCACGGCATGATTTCATCTTCAATATGTTTATAATCGAGTCGCACATTAAGCTGGGGGTCAAACAGCGTGTAGCCTTTAGTGGTGCAGCGCTCAACCTCGTAGGTACGTCCGTCTCGGCTAGAAATGAATGCCACTCTGGCTTGAGCACTGCCTGAACCGTTGCGAATTAAATCGTCCTTGTTATATCCGCCTCGGTAGTTGAACAGCGTCCAGGCGATCGCCTCTAAAATGCTGGTTTTTCCGGCTCCGTTTTCGCCACAAATGGCGTTAGTTCCAGGCTGAAAAACGAACTGGCGATCGCTGTGCGACTTAAAGTTTTTGAGGGTAACCGAGAGGATTTCCATACGCTGTTCAGTCTGCTGTCTCAAAAGATTGGGCAAAACTCGCTCTGTAGAACAATTGCACCACAGAAAACAAGTTTTGGCACGTAAATTCTTAAGATAGCCCAACTAATTTAGCGCTCAAATCCCAGAGCTTCTTAGCTTTTTCAACATCGCTAGCTTCGTTAGAAACCTCTTGGACAAAGGCTTGTCGCCCCTCCTTTTGCCGATTTCCCCAACTCCAGTACATTCCTGATTGGTTGTATTCAGGCTTGCTAACCACTTCGGCAACGCGATCGCCCGACAGTTCCTCAGAAACATATCCGCCCGTAATATTCTTTTGGAACCAAGGGAAGATCTTCTGAAATAACGGATAGCTGTTGCGGAAAAGCGCCGTAGTTGCAACGCAGCCTGGATAAAGCGAACTGAAGACAATGCCTGTGGAATCGTGGTAGCGTCGGTGCAGTTCTTTCATCGTTAGCACGTTGCAGAGTTTACTGTCTTTGTAAGCCTTGCCTGCTTTAAACTTTTTGCCATCAATCATGGCGATCGGGGCTTTAAATCCTGCCTCAAATCCCTTCAGTTCTCCGAGGTCTGGCGGTGCTGGGATGGGGATTTTGCCGCCCAGTTCTTTTGGGTTCGCGGTGACTGTTCCCAAAATAATCAGCCTTGGCTCTGGGTTGCCAGAGTTCTTCAAATCTTCCAGCATTAAATTACAGAGCAGAAAATGTCCGAGGTGGTTGGTGGCAACGCTGATTTCGTAGCCATCAGGGCTATACATCGGCTCTTTAAGTAGTGGCAGATAAACTGCGGCGTTGCACACCAGGGCATCTAACGATCTGCCGCTTTCCCGGAAAATTTTAGCAAATTGACGCACGCTCTCTAGGCTGGCTAAGTCAAGGCGGATGATTGTGTATCTGTCGGGTGGCAGTCCAAGCGATCGAGCCGCTTTCTCGGTTTTGGGAATATCTCGACAAGCCATGACAACGTGCCATTGCCCCGTTTGCGTCAAAGCTCTGGCGGCTTGTAAGCCCACTCCCGAAGAAGCCCCCGTGATGACGACTGTTGATTGCTGTGCCATGTTCTCTAAACTCCATTGAGCGTCATGCTTTCAGAATCTCACACCCTGGCGCTTATATGGCAATTTGAGTGGCTAGGTTAAACAAATGTAAATAGCAGAGGCGAAGCATCTGCCTCAGTATGCTGAGAATTATTCCAGAGCTTGACCCACAAGGGTTAGGCAGTCAGCACATCATTCGACGGTAAAATAAAGCAAGTGGCACTCAGGTGATCTCCATGACTCACACCCCAGTCAAAGCAACTTTCCCACAACGCGATCGCCCTTCCCAAGGACAACGCGCAACTTGGGCTGACTATCTTACCCTGTGTGATGACCCAAGCATTGAGCGCATTCGTATATTTTTTGATGAAGGATGGATGTGGACTGAAATGGGCGAAGAAGGACTTAATCATTCAAGTGTTTGTGATTTGTTTACGATGCTAATCTTATGTTGGAAAATGAAATATCCAGAGCGGCAAGTTCATTCTTTGGGGCGCTGCCAACTTGAAAAAACAGGTCATAAAGCCTGCGCTCCTGATCTAGTCGTTTATCTGGGAGAACCGCCACCCCGCTGGCAACCTGGACAACGGCGCTTCGTTAACTTAGATAAAGCAGGACTTCCAGCGCTAGTAGGTGAAGTGTCTGATACGACGCTAGCAAATGATTTGGATCGCAAAAAGCACCTTTACGCAGCGCTAGGAATTCCTGAATATTGGGTGATCGATGTGCGGGGAAAACAGGTTTTGGCATTTCTGCTGCAAGCGGATGGCAGCTACGCCGAAAGTGAGACTTCTGAAGCATTTGCAGGGTTGGCGATCGCCTTATTGGAACAAACTCTGGAACGTCTTGATCAAGAAGCAAATACCGATGCAGCACTGTGGTTTTCTCAGCAGTTGGCAACATAGGAGGATACCTCTTTTAGAAAATATCCTCCCCTATACATTCTCGCTATTCCGCTCCTTCAATCGGTGCAAATCCCTGTCGCTGAACATTCTCAGTGATGGCTCGCGGTTCTAAAAATTGCAGCAAATAATCGGGGCCGCCTGCCTTCGAGCCAACGCCAGAGAGCTTGAAGCCGCCAAAGGGTTGCCGCGATACGATCGCCCCTGTAATGGTGCGATTAATGTACAAATTTCCGACCTCAAACTCGGCTTCTGCCCGTTGAATGTGGGAAGGAGTCCGCGAATATAGCCCGCCCGTCAGCGCGTAATCTGTGCCGTTAGCAATGGCGATCGCCTCGTCAAAATTCTGCGCTTTGATCACTGCCAAGACAGGCCCAAAAATCTCTTCCTGAGCCAGCTTAGCCGTGGGCGGAACGTCTTTGAAGATGACGGGCGCAACAAAATATCCAACGTCAGGAGAAGGCATTTCGAGCGCTACCGTTGCCTCTAATTTGCCCTGCTCAATCGATGCCCGAATCCGGTTTTGTGCCGTGGCATCAATCACAGGTCCGACCTGAGTACTAGGATGCTCGGCAACGCCCACGTTGAGCGATCGCGTGGCTTCTACCAATCGTGTCACAAACGCTTCGTAAATGCTCTCCAAGACAATTACCCGCGAACACGCAGAACACTTCTGACCGCTGTAACCAAATGCTGAGTACACTACTCCCTGTACCGCCTGATCGAGATCCGCACTCTCATCAATCACAATGGCATTTTTGCCGCCCATCTCTGCGACTACGCGCTTGAGGTGTTTTTGACCCGGTTGCAAGATCGCCGCATCGGCATAAATGCGGCAGCCCACTTCCTGAGAACCCGTAAAGGTGATCATGTTAACGTTCGGATGTTTGACCAGGTGCGCGCCAACAGTAGAACCTTTACCCGGAATATATTGAAACACGCCCTTTGGCATTCCCGCTTCCACCAAAATTTCTGCCAGCTTTGCCGCAATCACGCACGAAGTTTCAGCAGGTTTGAGTAACGTGCAGTTACCTGCAACAAGCGCGGCAACAGTCATGCCTGTCGGAATAGCTAAAGGAAAGTTCCAGGGAGAAATAACGACCACAATTCCCAACGGCTGATAATGATAGCGGTTGGTTTCACCGGGAAGATCGTAGGCATAACCTTGATTAAGCCGCTCCATTTCATCGGCATAGTAACGACAAAAATCGATCGCCTCTGACACTTCTGGATCAGCCTGCCCCAAAGGTTTACCCGTTTCCAGCACCATCCAAGCCGAGAGTTCTGCCCGTCGCTGTTCCATCAAGTCTGCTGCTTTTCGCAGTATCGCTGCCCGCTGTTGAGGCGGCGTTTTTCGCCATGCCGGAAATGCTGCTTTTGCCGCTTGAATGGCTTCTTCCGCTTGCTCGACGCTGAGTAATCCAATCTGCCCAACCACTTCAGATGGATTAGAAGGATTGACCGAATCAATGCGATCGCTCGTATTAATTCGTTCGCCGTTCACCAGGGGTAAATAGGTTTTACCAAGCTGCTGGCGAACGGCTTGGAATGCTTTTTGAGCGCGATCGCGTTCCCCCAAGGTTGAATAATCCGTATCCGCCACATTCTGAAAAGCAATGCTGTGGGAAGGGACTTCTTCTGCTTCTAGAGTAGGAATAACTAATAATTCTTCAACCGGACGCTCTTCTAAATTTTGTCGTAGGAAAGAACTATTAGCCGTATTTTCCAAAAGACGACGAATTAAATACGCCATCCCTGGAATCAGTTCGCCATAGGGACAATAAACCCGGACTCGATAGCCTTGTTCAACTAACGCTTTTGCTAGCTTGTCTGCCATGCCGTAGAGAACCTGTAGTTCAATGTGACGACGGGGGATTTTTAGCTCTTGTGCGATCGCCATCGCATAGGCTTGCGATCGCACATTATGGCTACCGATCGCTGCATACAAATAATCATGATTCTCTAATAACATCCGCGTCATTTTCTCAAAATTAGCATCGGTCGAAGCCTTTTGAGAGAACACAGGTTTTGCCCAATCCCGCTGCGCCGCTTTAATGGTTTCCTGATCCCAATATGCTCCTTTGACTAACCGAATTGTAATCGGATTCCCTCGCTGTTTTGCCCAGTCAATTAATCCTTTTAAATCTTGCTGCCCAGAGCGCAAATAGGCTTGCAGCGTTACTCCAATGTCTGTGCGGCTGCGAAACTCATCTTCCATCAAAAGCTGTTTCAAGATAGAAATAGTCAAGTCTTTGTAGGCGTATTGCTCCATGTCAAAGTGAACGGCTGCACCCAGTTCTCCAGCACGACGCAACAATATACGCGCTCGTTCCATCACCCGTTCACGGCTACCTGCCTCATCTAATGGATCAAACTGAGAATAGAATGCGGTTAGCTTCACCGAAACTTGTACCTTTGACAGGGATTCACCCTCCGCCCAATCGATCGCCTCTACCTTCGACCACCGCTGAGAGGCTACCGTTAACTGCTCCATCATTTCTAAGTAGCGATCGAGGTAAGACTGCGCTTCTACTTCAGTAATCACAGCTTCTCCTAACAAATCAACCGTAAAGGTCATTTTGTCTTTCCGAAGCTGTTCCAAAGTTTTGATAACTTGCTTGATATCTTCGCCAGAAATGTACTTATGTGCCAATGTTTCCACTGCTGTAGAAACCGTAGTAGCTGCTACTTGACCGGGTAAAGACTCAGGATTAGTGAAGTTCAATAGGCTCTTCAGGGCATTGGGCAACTCGACTGATTCATCTGCCAAGTACTCCTGCATATGGTGAGCAATTTCAGCCTTGCTATGGAGCGCGGGCAAACAATCAATAAATCGAAAAAGCTGTACTCTCAGCCCAGGATTCGCCATTGTCCAAGCTAACAGCTTGTCGTCCCAGCGCATTTGATCGCGCACTTGGGCAAAGAATGAGCGGTTTTCGCGGGTGGCAGATAACAGCCGCCGAGCGATCGCCTGAGTCTGAGTTTCGTAAGTTTCAGAAATTTGCGCAACCATTACTTGTTAAACCTCTTGTGTCGAGCAGCAGTTCAGGGAATGAGCACCCCCCGATCTTCCATTGTGAAGCCATTGTGAGGTAATGGCGAAGCAATTTTTGTTCTGTCAGAGCTTGTTCTATCAGAGCCTGAACACTTTAGATCTCAGAAGAAGTATGCGGTATGCGGTAAGCTTTCAAGCTTTATGTGCCGAAAACCGCTTGAACTTCGTTACCCCAAGTTAGTCGCAGCTGATACTGGGCATTGCCGTTACTCACTGCGATTTCAACCCAGCCATGGCTGCCAATGAGTGCTACTGGCTGACCCGGTTGAACTTCTCCATAGGTGCGGCAACCAGGAATGGTGCGTTTACCCACAAGGACTGACCAGGTCTTTCCCTGAATAAAATGACCGGGAATGTTAGTAATAACGTTGCCAAAGCGATCGATATATTGAACGCTACCTGTGCAGCCTGTAAGAGTAGCAGTACAGACTGGGATAGGTAACTGCACTAACGTTGCCGGATCGATCGCCGCTCCCAGTTGAGCGATCGCCACGCCACTTGCTAGATGGGCACCCACAGGTGCAAAAATATCGCGCCCGTGAAAAGTACTGCTGGGGTTAGCATTGCGCCAGTAATGAGAATCAGTGAGTTCTACCGCCTGCACGATCGCTCTATTAGATAGTAATCCAGTGAAAAGCCCATTGTCGGGATCCACCAAAAAACCATCTGTTAGCTGAAGGGCGATCGCCCGGCGTTTACCGCCTACCCCTGGGTCAACTACCGCCACATGCACCGTATCGGCAGGAAAAAAAGGATAGGCATTCATCAAATTAAACTGTGCCGCCATCACATCTTGAGGCTCAATTTGATGGGTTAGATCGACGACTTTCAGCAGAGAGTTGACTTGGGCAATCACGCCTTTCATCACGCCCACATACACATCATTGAGTCCAAAGTCGCTGAGTAGAGTCAAGATGCGTGGAGATTCCATTAGTTCAAAAAGAGATTTGGGAATGATAAGGCGACCAGTCTCTTAATTTGTATATCTGCCCTCATGACTAAATTTGTTGATCTGGCGCAGCCTCGCTTCCGATTATTACATTCTGTTGGGGCAAAATTATTTTTCTCAGTCTTAGGGGCTACTTTGATCGCCTTGGGCAGCGTTTCCTACCTGTTTTATCGGGCATTAGAAAATAGAGCTAAGGATGAAATGATGGGTCGGCTCAATACCCAAGTCGGGTTAGTTGAGGGACAAATTACCCAAGCAGAGTCGTATACGATCGCTTTTGGAGTAGCGCTTCAACAAATGAAAGCGTTAGGAATTACAGATGCAGCGGCTTACAAACAAGCAACCTTCGAGTTTTTTCAAAAACGCCCCAATTTAACAATGGCGATCGGCGCTGGGCAAACGCCCTACCAACTCATGCCCGATCGCCAATGGATATGGCATTACTTTTCTGCTGATCAAGAGCTTCCAACAACAGTTGGTCAGTTACTGCCAGCCCCTAACAACCGCACTCGATATACAGAACTGTTTGCCGAAGACAACTATCCCACCCAGGATTATTACCTAAGTATTACAACCTCTGGAAAGGGCATCTGGACTGAGCCTTACTACTGGTACGGCGTGACCATGACCAGTTTCATGTATCCCTTCTACGACAATCAGAAAAAAATGCTGGGTGTAATAGGCACAGATATTAATGTGACTGCCATTGGAAAGCTCACGAACATTCCTGTGCTTTCTCAAGGAGGCTACTTTGCTATTTTAAGCCAAGAAGGAAAGCTGCTCAGCTATCCCCCTAATCGGGCTAAAACGCAGGAGCAAGACTATAAAGCAGTTCCAGAGCTAGAAGAAGTGTGGCAAGCGGCTCAAAGCGAAAGCCAAGGATTAATTAATTCTCATGGAAACTTATGGGCGTACCAAAGGGTAAAGGGCACTGACTGGCTCATGATTGCAGTGGTACCCAAGCGCATTATTTTGCGACCTGCCTTAGTTTATATGGCGGTTAGTGCAGGTGGAGCGGGGATGATTCTCCTACTGGTCGTCTCTATGTTTGTTTGGCATTTAAATAGAAGACTCCAGCCTATTTTGGCTGAGTGCAATCATCTAAGAACTGCCGATGCCGAAAGGTTGTCACGTTTAAGCCCGATCGCCCACCAAACCATAGACTCTTTGCCCCCTATTAATCAAGCCCAAGATGAATTGGGTATTTTGATAGACACTGTTCATCAAGTCGCTCGTCAACTTCACCAATCTTTTACGCTTCTAGAAGAAAACAATGAACAGCTAGAGACACGAGTGCAAGAACGGACAGAAGAGTTAGCAAAAACTCTAGAAAACCTTCAAGAAACTCAGTCTCAGCTAGTACAAACTGAAAAGATGTCGAGCTTAGGACAAATGGTGGCGGGAATTGCCCATGAAATTAATAATCCTGTGAATTTTATTTATGGCAATTTAGACTATGCCGAAAAATATGCTCAAGATCTGCTGGTGGCGATTGCCCTCTACCAAAAACACAGCCCGTCTCATCCTGTCATTGAGCAGCACTTAGAAAAGATCGAACTAGACTACGTTGCAGAAGACTTCCCCAAGCTGATTGCTTCTATGCAAACAGGAACTCAGCGCATTCGAGAAATTGTAGTGAGCTTAAGAAATTTCTCGCGGTTAGATGACTCCATGCAACCGACGAATATTCATGAAGGCATGGATAGCACGCTGCTAATTTTAAAGCATCGATTAACGACCCAATCCTATCGGTCTGAGATTAGGGTGACTAAAATCTACGGCGATTTACCTCTAGTTAACTGTTATGCAGGGTTACTCAACCAAGTTTTTATGAACCTTCTCGCGAACGCCATTGACGTTTTGGAAGAGGATGCTTCTCAAAAAAATTTACAACCTGCCATTCATATCTCTACACAAGCCCAGGTAAACTGCGTGGTCATCAGTATTGCCGACAACGGGAGGGGAATGAATGAGGCGACGAAAGCTAAACTATTTAATGCTTTTTTTACCACTAAACCTGTCGGTAAAGGAACCGGACTAGGACTTTCCATCAGTCGGCAAATTATTGTTGAAAAACATGGCGGAACATTAGATTGCATTTCCGAGCCAGGTCAAGGCACTGAGTTTATTATTACGATCCCGCTTCAGGCTGAAGGCAGCCAAACTACTACTGCGGTGCCAGTCATGGGATAGTCGGCAGGCAATAAACCACAGGTGGGCGCAGGGCTAAAAATTTCGAGGTCAGCTTGCATGGCGTGGAGCAGTTCGCGGGCGATCGCCAGCCCCAGCCCCGAGCCTGGAATTGTGGTTTTAGCTTGGACTCCTCGGTAGTGCCGTTCAAACAAACGAGGCAAATCTTGGGGGGGAATCCCGGCACCTGTATCGGCAATGACGATCGCCTGCATTTTCTTTTGATCTTCTACCTGCACCCACACTCCGCCCCCAGCAGGGGTGTACTTTAAGGCATTATCGAGCAAGTTGCTGAGGACTTCGCGCAACATCTTTACGTCAGTTTGAACAGGCGGCAGGGAGGGAATTTTGCTTTGCAGGGTGAGTTGACGATCTTGAGCGATCGCTGCTGCCGATTCTAGCAAGGGTTCTAAAACTTCGATAATGGCATGGCGTTCGAGTTGGCACGCTGCGCCTGTCAGCGATTCGGGCAATAGTGCCACAGAAGCAGGTTGGGCGGGCAGGATGAGGTCATTTAAGTCGGCGGCAATGTCGAGTTGTTTGAGCAAGTCTTCCAGGCGATTGCTTTCGCGGACAATACCATCAGCGACCGGGTGGTTGGTATCTCCAGGCTGAAGGCGACGCATGAGTAGCTTGCCAAAAGTCCGGAGCGCCGTCAGCGGATTGCGAAATTGATGCAGCAAATCATCAAACAAATCTTGCCGTTGTTCCCAGAGCATTTCCTGTTGGCGCAGGTCTTGCGTCATCCATTGCGATCGCTGATCTAACACGCACGCGACTGCCAATGTCTGGGCAACTTGTTTAAGTTGCGTTTGCTCTGCCTCGCTCCATGCCCGGTCAGAGCGCGCTGTCACTAATAAACCCATGACTGTGTCTTCATGAATCAGCGGCAAAACAAGCTGCTGTTGCCGAAGCATGGCTTTTTCAGCAGCTTCTAGCGGTAAGGACGGAGCCTTTGCGCTGGAGGCTGACAAAGCGGTTAATGAAGCAGGATCGTCAGAAGGGACAGTTTTAGCAGAGAGGAGACGGGGCTTACTGCGGCGTTGTCGGCGGGAGAGGAGTGAAAGGATTTGGTCTTCGTCCCAGGTGGCGATCGCTTCAGGATAAGCCACTACCGGAATCAGCTTGGCATCTGCCACCTCAGTCAGTTCTTCAGTGAGGTAAATAATGCTTAGCGCAGCACCTAAACTTTGTGTCAGCAGAGTCACCTGTGCTTGACAAAGAGCAACAAATTCGGCGCTAGCAGGCATGAGCATAAAGCAATCTAGGAAAACGTGAACATCAACTTTAAGGTTTTGACCTAACTGAAGTCTTAATCTTAGAGGTTTTAATCTTAAATATTACTGTCTTTAAAGACAGATCGTCATAGAGCTTGTCATTATCCGTACCCTTAATGTTACTGGGTCTAACTCTACTGATTATATTGATTGAATTGAGATAGTTTTCTATACTCTAACGGCTCAAAGTTTTGCGTCAAACTGACTCTATTGTTTTCACTAAAAGTAAGATTTTGCAAAAAAATAAGTAACCCATGAAATTCTTTTAGATTCTGTATCAAAAATTTAAAGACAGTTGAAATCCCAGAGCCAAGCCTATATACTCTTTCAAGTCTTAGTCATTTTGGTAACTAGGATTACAATAGCAGTGTAGTAAGGAGGTAACAGGGTTGGCAAGAAGACGCAAGCGGAAAAGTCGTCGTCGACTAGAAGGACGCAGAATTCTGGAGTTGGTACCTCAGTTTAGTATTGAATGTGGTGAAGATAAGCCTGTTACTGCCGCTAGGAAGTATATCCAAGCTGAAGGCATTTTGCCACCAGCCTTACTCCTAGTGAAACGCAACGAACATACCACGGATCGGTACTTCTGGGCTGAGAAGGGTTTATTTGGTGCACAATATGTTGAAGAAAATCATTTTCTGTTCCCCAGTCTGCGGGTTCCTGAAGATGAAGCAGAAGAGCTACTGACAACCGCCTCCGTTCGCTGACATTTTGTAAGTGAAAAGAGTCATCTCAGATCTGTTCCGAAGGCGTACTCTCTACAGTCCTGAGGTGAATGTTCAGACTTATTTGGAAGATTAAGCTCTGTCATAGCATTGACAGGGTGGCGCTTATTCTTTTACAGGTCGGAATAGGAGGAAAAAGTTAGACAGTTAATTTCTAACTAGAGAAATCTTAAGATTAAGGCGAAGTCCACAACAGACTTCGCCTTTTTTTTGATTTTTTTGATGAAGTTTAGTAACCAACCTTTGCTCTAGCAACGATCGCATTAGCATAAAATAACTCAATTCAGTTGTCCTCTACCTTCTGAGGGAAGGCGGGGCGATCGCTTACAATTCTTAATAATTGCTTTACCTTACGGTTCTACCCCTAGAAACAACTGAACTGGATTAAAGTCCAACCTTTTTTTGAGGATTCTCTAACTTTTTGTTTTTTAACGCTGTGAAAAAGACAAGGCTATTGTGATCTGCTTGCTAACAAAAATTGAACCGACAATTCAGAATAAAGTTTGGTTCAACAAATTCTTTTTGTTCAAAAGTATTTTAGCTTACCCTAAACATTGCTTTGCTTCAAAATGCTAAAGCGCCTTACCAAGATTTTGAAGGAGTCGATTTCTAAGTTAATTAAAATCTCTTAGCTTAATTTCATCCAGGCTTTATCTCTGCCGTTTATATTAAAAAAAGTAACGAACTATATTTTTAGCTATGGCTTTTATTCATCTTCCTAAACCCTGGCAATCTGAGTCTGAGGTTACTTCTGAAACGGCTTTTCATAACCGGAGAAATTTTTTGAAAGGGCTAATCGGTGCAGGAATTGCTGGGTCTGTTCTTCCCCTTATAGGGTGCCAAAAACAGCCTACCGCAGCAGAAACCCCTTTTCTTGGGACTTATGCTCTTAAAGCGAACTTGAACCCAGCTTTTGCGAAGGTAGAACGTCCCATTACCAACGAAGTTTTGGCAGGCACGTACAACAACTTTTACGAGTTTGGCGGGACTAAGAAAATTTGGCAAAATGCCCAAGCTCTGCCACTAGACAACTGGAAAGTTGAGGTCAGTGGACTGGTTAGTAATCCTAAAGTCTATGATCTAGATGATTTATTAAACTTTCCGCTGGAAGAACGGGTTTATCGGTTTCGCTGTGTGGAGGCTTGGGCAATGGTTGTGCCGTGGCTAGGCTTTCCAATGAACGCTATTTTGAAGCAAGTGGAGCCGACGGCTAGAGCAAAATTTGTTAAGTTCACCTCTTTTTATGATGCTCAGATCATGAAGGGTCCTAGCTTTCCGCCTTCTCAGTTTTTGCCTTTCCCTTATGTTGAAAGTTTGCGGGTGGACGAGATGGCAAACGAGTTAGCGTTTTTTGCGATCGGCAACTATGGGCGATCGCTCCCTAAACAGCATGGTGCACCCATCCGAGCCGTGATTCCTTGGAAATATGGGTTTAAGGGGGCAAAGTCGATCGTCAAAATTGAGTTTGTTGAAACCCAGCCAGCGACCTACTGGAATACCATCAGCCCAGGTGAGTACAAAATTGAGTCGAATGTAGAACCCGATGTTTCCCATCCTCGTTGGTCGCAGAAGAAGGAGCGCTTGATCGCGGAGGGCCCTGATTTTAAGTGGAAAGAAGTGCCCAGCCAACTTTATAACGGCTATGGAGAATACGTGGCGCAATTGTATGCGTAGGGTCAAGGTGTTTGCATCTAGATCTAGCCTAGGTTTCTAAAATCTTGATGCAAAGGCTTTGCCCGACCCTAAAGCCCGACCCTGAAGGGCGACTTAACCTTCGGGAAAGCGATGTTCGCGCACTTCGCTGCCAAAGGTATGAACGGCTTGGGTGATGCTTTCTCGCAGGTTGACGTAGACTTTGGCAAACGAGGGCTGCCAGTCGGATAAGCCCAGCAAATCGGCAGTGACGAGAACTTGCCCATCACATTGCGCTCCTGCGCCAATGCCGATGGTGGGGATAGTTAGCTTTTGACTAATCTGCAGCCCTAGTTCTGGGGGAATATGTTCGAGCACGATCGCAAAACATCCAGCTTGCTCCAGGGCGATCGCCTCTTCTATCATTTTTTCTGCTCCTACTGGCGATCGCCCTTGCTGGCGAAATCCGCCGACCTGATGCACTGACTGAGGCGTTAACCCTAGATGTCCCATGACTGGAATACCCGCTTGTACAAGTCGGGCGATCGTGGTCACCATGTCAGGATAGCCGCCTTCTATCTTGACTGCTTGTGCTCCGGTTTCTTTCATGACGCGACCTGCCGATCGCATTGCCTGTTCTGAACTTTCTTGATAGGTCATGAAGGGCAAATCTACCACCATGAGGGCATGTTTCACGCCTCGGCGGACGGCTTTGGCGTGGTGGATCATTTCGTCTAGGGTGACGGGGAGCGTGGTTTCGTAGCCCAATGTCACCATGCCCAAGCTGTCGCCCACCAAGATTACGTCTATCCCGGCTTGGTCGAGGATCTGGGCAAAAGGATAATCTGAGGCGGTGAGAACGGCGATCGCTCGTCCTTCTTTTTTGAAGCGAATCAGTTGCTGTGTGGTAATTGCCATATTAGTAGCTAGGCGTATACTCTAGCGCTTGTTCTGCGGGTGTGAGTGATGCCCATTCAACATCTCGGCGCAACACTTTGGCGGTAGGAGTGGCAATCAGTTTAGGAAGCTGCTGCTGATTGATCAACTCTAGAGTTGCCATGTCATAGGTGGTGTAGGTTGTGTCGGCTTGAGAGAGGCTGACATCGACAACGGTAAGCGTTTTTTGTGGACGCAAATCGCCGTTGAGTAGAGGGCGTGTTCCTGATCCTAAAATACCGCAGTGGAGAAGCTCTAGGTTGCCTTGGTGTCCTGGATAGTAGGCATGGTCATGACCGCTGATGTAGGTGTGGACTTTGTAGCGTTCGAGGAGCGATCGCAGTTCTTCTGCTTTTTCTAAATATTCTCCGGGTTCATCTCGCCCCACGGTGATGGCGTAGAGCGGCAAATGACCAATGGCAATCCGCAGTTTTGCCGACTGTGCGGTGCTGCTGGCTAAGCTTTTTTCTGCCCAAGCAATTTGCGCCGCAGGAATCTTTGCGGCTGAAGCATCCCACACCAGAAAAAAGATGTCGTTTTGCTGAAAGGTGTAGTGGAAGGGAAACCCAGTGCGATCGACAAACTGTATGCCTGGATTGTGGCTCGGATCGTTCCAATAAGCAGAGGCTGCATCTCGATCTTTGTTGAACAGGAAGCCGCCATCAGTGGCGATCGCCCCGGAAGCATCGTGATTGCCCAAGGTAAAGCCGTAGGGAATCTTAGCCTGCCGCATCGGGGCGCTAACGTGCTGATCAAACCCTGCCCACATTGCCTCAAGTTCGCTGATGGAGAGGGAGGGAGATTGCCCCGCAACCATGTCGCCGCCGCAAAGAACCAGATCGGGTTTCCAGGTCGAGAGCAGGGCGATCGCTTGATCCACTTCGGGTTCATAGTCGGTGGAGCCGTACTGGCTGTTGAGATCACTAATCACAACAATTCGCGCATCGCCCCTGGGCGGATTGAAAATGCCTGAAGTGGGAGAACTTTGGGCGATCGGAGTGCTTGTTACATTCTGTAACTTCTGTAACGGGATTGAATCCTGAGAAGCTCTATTAATCGCCAACAATCGTTGGGCAGCCAGCGCTAGACCCACGCCGCCAAATGCTCCCCCTAAAAGTAAAAACTGACGACGGTTGAAACCCATAATCATTGGTGTAGTAAACTTCAGACATTCCTAAAATAGCAGGAACATTCGCACCCATGACTCAAGATCACACGCCTTCTCCTGACCCTCAGCCTTCTGAACCGTCTCCATCGGTCGCTCCGGTTTCCTCCAAAGCGCCTACCAGAGCCACGACCCAAAGCTCTACGCTGCAAAAAGTGAAGCAGTTCTGGCAAACGGCGCAATCTCTGGTAATCACCATTGGGTCAACGGTGGTGCAGTTGGGAAAGCAAGTCAGATCAGGGTGGAATGTAATTCAGCCCAAGGTACAGCGCGGGTGGGAAGCGATTCTGCCGAAGATTCGGGGCATTCTGCCGCAGTCCTGGAATGATAGATTGACGGATCGAATGATGACGAGTGGGGCGATCGCGCTTTCGGTGTTCTTCTTTTGGTTAGCCACTTCGCTACTATTTCCTAGCCGTCCAACGGTTGCTAAAGCTCCTCCGGCTGGTGTGGTTGCCCGCGATTCTAAAGCTCCTCCACTTGACCCCAAAAAGCTGGCAGTCATTCAAAATCAGCTTGTAGAAGTGGCAGAACCTTATGCGGCAGGGCTGAATGCATCAGGTCTGGACGTATCAGATCTAGAAGCGCCAAAACTCATTGACGGGGTGCGGGTGAACTTGAACAAGGAGCGATTGGCCGTGCAACTGGGAGACGGCTGGTACGGGCTGGCTTCGGCACAGCAGGATCAGTTAGCGAATGAGTTGTGGAAGCGATCGCTCAAACTCAAGTTCAGCCAGTTAGAGCTTGCCGATGCCGCAGGTAAGCAATTGGCAAGAAGTCCGGTAGTCGGTTCCAAAATGGTGGTGTTGCGGCGGGAGCTACAGATTTAAGATTTCGCAGATTTAAGATGCAGATTTAAGATTTCGCAGCCCTTTAAAGTTTAGCTGTCCTCAAAGATTTAGCAGACCTCTCAGGTTTCACAGCCCGGAAGTTTTGTGCTTTTTTAATGCCCTTGTATTCCAGAAGACTCACCCCCTTAGGTAAGGGAATGGTACTTTGCAGAGGTGGGTTCTAGGAAATAAGGTTCGATTGAAGAGCCATTCTTCTTTGATTTCTTATGCGTTCACTGGGCAGCTCTCGATTAGATTTAATTTTTGCGTGCATCTGTTGCTTGGCGATCGCCCTTGAACTCCGCTTTTTGCAAAGGTTATCATCTATCGCGCTAGAGAGCAGAACGTCACTATGTCAGAATTTACGCTGATTAATCCGGTTCTAACGACTTACGAGTGGAGCGATCGCCCTAGCTTGGGCACGACTGCCACTACTAATCCTAGTAATAATAACCAGACTACATCCGGACAAGAAATTACTTTAGGCGGCTTTTCGGGCTTGTACTATGAAGGTAAAGCCGCCAACGGCAATCTCAAATTTATTACCCATACCGATCGCGGCCCCAATGGCGAACCGACAGATTTAATTCCCAGCATTCCGGGCAGCGAGCGCCCTTTTGCCTTACCCAACTTCCAGCCCGAATTGGTGCGGTTTGAACTCGATCGCACGACGGGTCAAATTACCATCACTGAACGAATTGGCTTGAAGCGCCCCAATGGAACAGCGCTGACCGGATTGCCAAACCTGCAAAGTGGCGCAGCCGGAACGGCTTATACCGACGAAGTGCCGATCGATTTATTTGGTAATCGTCTTGCCAATGATCCTTTGGGCGCAGATTTAGAAGGTATTGTCGTAGCGGCTGACGGCACGTTTTGGATGGTGGATGAATATCGCCCAGCGATTTATCACTTTGACGGGACGGGGCAGCTAATTGAGCGATTTATTCCTAAAGGCACGCCCACGGGTAGCGGCGAGTTTGGCACAGCGGCTTTGCCCGAAGTGTATGCTCAGCGACGCACTAACCGAGGCTTTGAGGCGGTGGCGCTAGAAGGCACAAAGCTGTACGCATTTATTCAGAGCGCGATCGATAATCCTGATTCAGCGGCGGACACCACTTCTCGCGCCTCACAGAATTTGAGAATTTTGGAATTTGATGTAAACACCCAAGCTGTTACGGGGGAATATCTTTATCGGCTAGATGACATTAGCGGTAGTGGCACCGCCAGAACCGACAAAATTGGGGATGCAGTGGCGTTAGGCGACGGTAAGTTTTTGGTAGCCGAGCGAGATGACCGGGGCGGCACCGATGCGAATAAGCTGATTTACGAGATTGACCTGAAAGGTGCAACGAATATTAACAGTGTTGCGAACCTCACCAAGATTCCAGCCGGAAAGACGATCGAACAATTGAACACCACCGAATTGCAGAATGCCGACTTGCAGTCAGTCAGTAAGCGATTGGTAACGAATGCTGCAATGCTCGGCTATACGGGAGTTGAGAAGCTGGAAGGTTTAGCCGTAACCGAGAGTGGGGCGATCGTGCTGCTTAACGATAATGACTTTGGGTTGCAGGCGAATCCGGCTAAAGGCGATGGCACCGTGTCTTTAAACGAGGAGCCAACCCCAGTCAAGCTAGGCATTATCGAACCTCAATCAACCATTCGGTTTTCTCAGTTCAACGCTTCCTTGAATCGCAACAACGAAGGGGATTTGGTTAAAGATTTATCGACACCTGATAATGCTCAAGCAAAGGCTGTGGCTGAAATTATTCAGCGATCGAATCCTGATGTGCTGCTGATTAACGAATTTGACTATGTTGCCAGCAATCCGCTTCAGCCCGTTGACTTGTTCAAGAGAAACTATTTGGCGATCGGGCAGAACGGCGCGAATCCTGTTGATTATCCCTACGTTTACATTGCTCCTTCTAATACGGGGATTGCGTCTGGGTTAGATTTGGATAACAACGGCAATATTGTGACCACGGTAGGCGCTCCTGGCTACGGAAACGATGCCTTTGGGTTTGGCAACTTTCCAGGACAGTTTGGTATGGTGTTGCTGTCGAAATATCCCATCGATACCGCCAACGTGCGTACCTTCCAGAATTTTCTGTGGAAGGATATGCCCGGTTCTTTGCTGCCCACCATCAGCGTTGATGGCAGCACTCCCTTCTATTCGGCAGCAGAGCAAGCAATCCTACCGCTCTCGTCTAAGAGCCACTGGGATGTGCCCATTCAAGTCAACGGCAAAACCATTCATGCTTTGGTCAGTCATCCAACGCCGCCTGTATTTGATGGCGTTGAAGACCGCAACGGCAAAAAGAATCATGACGAGATTCGCTTTTGGGCAGATTATATTGCCTCAGAAGATTACATTTACGACGACAAAGGACAGCAGGGCGGACTAAACGCAGGTTCTAGTTTTGTGGTTATGGGCGACCAAAACGCTGATCCTTTTGATGGGGATAGCTTTGATAACGCCATCACGCAATTACTTCAAAACCCCAGAATCAATACTGCGAATGTTCCGACCAGTCCCGGCGCACCCCAACAAGCGGCACTTCAGGCAGGGGCAAATCTGACGCAAAAAGGCAATCCTAACTTTGATACGGCTGATTTTGCAGATACCAATCCGGGCAACCTGCGCGCCGATTATGTATTGCCTTCAGCCGATTTAACCATCACAGATTCTCGGGTCTTCTGGCCCTCTAATGATGATCCGTTATTTCGGCTAGTCGGCACATTTGACCCTAGGCTGCCAGGCGGTTTTCCGAGTTCTGATCATCGTTTGGTTTGGACAGATATCCAGGTGCCATTGCCAGGAACATTGGCTGAACCGGGAAAGGCGATCGCCCAACCTAATCTTCAAGGCGAAGTCATTTTCCCTACCGGCTTTATCCCTGGCGGTGCAGCAGGCACCGTCAACGGTGTATCGGTCGCGGTAGGCGGGCTTTCCGGCGTGACGTATGATGCGGAAAATCAGCAGTACTACGCCATTTCAGACGATCGCTCCCAAAATGCCCCGGCTCGGTTCTACACCTTTACCGCCGACTTTAGCGGCACGCCGACGGTTAATTTTACCAACGTCACCCCACTTAAAGATGCTCAGGGCAATTTCTTTACTCTTAATAGTCTCGATCCAGAGGGCATTGCGTTGACAGAGAACGGAACGGTATTCATTTCTTCCGAGGGGGAAGCGAATCCCAGTACCGGACGAGTAACAGCACCGTTCATTAAAGAGTTCTCACTAGTGACCGGACAAGAAGTGCGATCGCTTCCTATTCCTACCAAGTTTCTACCTATTGTTGAAGATACAAACGGTAGCGGCTTGGTAGATGTTGGTGATCTGCAAAAGTCTGGTGTTCGTAATAACCTGGCGTTTGAAAGCCTGACCCTCAGCCCTAATCAAAAGACGCTGTACACGGCAACTGAGAACGCATTATTCCAAGATGGTGCTACAGCAACGCGAACAGACGGCAGCCGATCGCGCATTTTGCAATACAACTTGGTCACTGGGCAACCCGAAAAAGAGTACTTGTATGTGACCGACGCGATCGCGGCTGATCCCGTACCTGCAACAGGTTTTAAAGATAATGGTTTGGTCGATTTGCTGGCGATCGATAATCGCGGCACCCTGCTGGCGGTGGAGCGATCGTTTGCGCAGGGCGTAGGCAACACCATCAAAATCTATCAAGTCAGTCTGCAAGGCACTACTGATATCAGCACTCTTGGCTCACTTAGCAGCCTAAGCGCCGAAGAATTTGCAGCGATTCAGCCCGCCTACAAGCAACTGATCCTCAACCTGGATACGCTTGAACTACCAATGGGAACCGACAATATTGAGGGCATTACCTGGGGCCCCAAACTGGCGGATGGTCGCCAGAGTATTGTTCTGGTCAGTGATAACAACTTCAGCGCAACGCAGTTTACGCAGGTATTAGCGTTGGGTGCGAATCAACTGCTAACAGCGTTACCAACTGCTGAAACGCCTTCAGTAATTGATAGTGACGATCGCGCCCTGGTTCCCCACCCTGCGTTTCTGGGTGATGCGGATGATCCGGCAGTTTGGGTTGATCCGACCGATGCAGGCAACAGCCTGGTGTTAGGCACACTAAAAAATGGGGGACTGGCGACTTTCAACTTAGACGGGACGGTGGCTCAAGATTTGAGCGTTACGCCCTACGGCGATCGCCGTTACAACAACGTGGATGTTTTGTATAACTTCCAGGTGGGCGGCAAAACTATAGATTTAGCGATCGCCACCGATCGTCGCAACGACACCCTGACGATCTGGTCAATCGACCCGCTCACCCGCCAACTGATCGATATCACCGCGCCCTCTCTCAGCGCTAAATCGGCTTCTATTTTTGGCATCGACGATGGCAGCGAGACAGCTTATGGTCTTGCCACCTACACCAGCGTTAGCGGTCAATCCTACGCTTTTGTCAGCCAGCGCGAAAACAATAAAATTGCCCAACTCGAACTGATCGCCAACCACGACGGTACCGTTGATGCAAAAACAGTTCGCACCCTTTCAGCGCCAATTCCACCCGGTAAGGAACTAGAAGACTCGCAGTTTGAAGGCATGGTGGTGGATAAAGAACTGGGCTATCTGTACGCAGGACAAGAGCAGCGCGGAATTTGGAAGTACCAGGCAGAGCCAACAGCAGACACTCAGGGCACCTTAATCCAAGCCGTGAAGCCGGAAGGGGAGGAACTAACAGCAGATGTCGAGGGGCTGACGATTTACTATGGTAAAAGCGGCACGGGCTATCTCTTGGCATCCAGTCAAGGCGACAGCACCTACGCGGTTTACAGTCGGGCTGGCGATCGCTATTTAGGCTCATTTGCGGTTGGCAGCAATGGCACCATTGATGGCGCACAGCAATCTGACGGTACTGAGGTGATTAACTTGCCGCTGGGTGAGAAATATCCGCAAGGCTTATTTATTACTCAGGATGGCGATAACCTTCCAGCAGTGCTTGAAGAGGGTGAGAATATCAACACCAACTTTAAGTTTGTACCCTGGGAACGAGTCGCCCAAGCCTTGCCTCAGCCGTTGGCGATCGACACTAGCTTTAATCCTCGCAATCTTAAGCCGCTGATGATGAACGAAGACAAGAACGGTCATGATACGCTTTTGGGACTAGGGGGCGATGATAAACTTTCAGGCGGATCAGGAGATGATTTACTGCGAGGTAGATCTGGAAATAATACGTTGCTAGGCAGTTCAGGGCAAGATCGCTTTGCAATTGGCGCAGGCTCCGACATCATCGCTGATTTTAATGTGATGGAAGGCGATCGCACTACAATCATTAACGCTGGTTTTCCGCAGCTTATTACCCAAGGTACTGGAGATAATGCTAAAGATACTTTGATGCAACTAGCGGGTAGTAATAACCCTCTAGGAACTGTCAAAGGCGTTGAAGCGAGTGCATTAATTCCGACATTCCCGACCGTTTAGATCTGGCTATGCGACTGTTGATCTATTGATCTAAATATTTCTTTAAAGGGTGGGCAGCTTGCTCACCCTTCATTAGTTTGTTGAACGTGTTGTTGCTGAAACCATAGGACTGCAATGAGTGCGATCGCCAGTCCTGGCAACGCCGCATAATTCACGACTGCCCAGCCGCCATGGTTTAGAATGTGCCCAGAGCTATATGCCGCGATCGCCACGAAGCTAAACATCAGAAAATCATGGGCTGCCTGGGTTTTAGCCTTTTCAGCAGGCAGATAGGCTTGAGTCAACAGCGTGGTAGAACCGATAAACAAAAAGTTCCAGCCAATACCCAACAACAGCAACGCCGATCGGAAGTGAAAAATATCGATTCCTGATGCATTAATTGCTACGCAGACGAGATTCAACGCAATACCGCATAAAATAATCTTAAGCACACCAAAGCGAGCAATCAAAAATCCTGTAAAAAATGACGGTGCAAACATTCCCAATACGTGCCACTGAAGAACAGTCGCTGCCTCATGAAAAGGATGCTGAAAACCTACGATCGCCAATGGTGTTGCCGTCATAATGAGAACCATGACGCTATAGCCCATGACGCTGCCTAGCAACGCAACCAGGAATACAGGTTGACGCATGATGGTAAGAAGCGATCGCCCGCCCTTTAAATCTATCTTCTCCAACGGCGGCATCTCTATTCCCGCCAACACGCCCAGCGTCAAGCATTGCAACACAATAATAGGCACCAATGACCCTGCAAACGCTGCCGGGAACCAATCTTTCGCCCAATTTGCCAGTCCTGGGCCCACCAATGCCGCTACCACGCCCCCTGCCACTACTAACGAAATTGCCTGCGCCCGAAACTCTTCCTCTGCCACCTCAGCCGCCGCAAATCGATAAAATCCGGTAAACCCGTTAAAGATGCCCAACAAAATCATTGCGATACAAAAGACTAGAAAATTTCTTCCCAGCACTGCCCAAATGCCTACTCCTGCACCCGCAATACCAACCAGGGTGCCGACCACAAACCCAAAACGACGACCTCGGCGTTGCATTAACAGTGAAGCCGGAATTGTGGTGAGCATGACGGCGACTTGTAGCAAGGCGATCGGCAACGTTGCCAATGAGCGATCGCTTGCCAACTGACTACCAATTAAAGCTGCAACAGTAAACAACATGGTAATGCTAGTCATCGATAGTGCTTGGCAGGTTGCGAGGAGCGCCACGTTCTTTTTAGTATGCATAAAAAACTTTCAGGGAGCAGATCGATTGTATCGGGCAATGGCGATCGCATCAAAATTTGAGTGCAGCAATTAAAGCATGAGTAGTGAGGGGGCGATCGCTGATAGCCAGATTAAATCTGAAAATGTGTGGAAAGATTTTTCTGATCCATCTTAGTTCAGCGTATTAGACGGGAAGATTCTGCCGATCCACCCAACTTAGAATGATATGCAGAAACTTTCTTTCTAATAAACAAGTTAGGTATCCTATACCTATCGATTAACCTAAAGCTAGATGAGTTAGGACTTGAGTATGAAGATAGGATTTTGGGGCAGTGGTAACATGGCGCGAGTGCTCGGAGGTGCTTGGTTAGCAGCAGGGCATCAAATAACCTTCGGTTCACGCGATGCGGCAAAATCTCGTGGCGTAGCTGAGGAAATTGGTACAGGTGCGACTGGTGGAACGAATGACGAGGTTGCTGATTCTTGTGAGGTCATTGCCAGCTCTGTACGTGCTGTGCCTTCAAGTTTTCTAGCATCAACCTCAGTGTTGGCAGGCAAAGTCATCATAGATTTGAATAATCGGGATTTTCCTCGTGAGTACAAGCCTGAAGAATTTCTCAATTCTTTAGCCGAAGCAACTCAAAAAGACGTTCCCTCTGCCAAAGTTGTGAAAGCATTGAATAATCAGGCAATGGAAGTTTTCAACTGCAATGCGGTAGCACTCAGAGATGCAGGTATACAAGCTTTTATTGCTGGAAATGATGAAAGTGCCAAACAAATTGTTACCGAACTACTGAACGATATCGGACTTAAGGTTGTCGATTTTGGTTTACTATCTAATGCGTGGTTATTAGAAGTACAAGCAGACATTCTTAGAACTTATATGTTTGCAACTGGAAATGCTCTTGTCACACCCGGCTTTATTGAGGCTCCTCGTGCTGAACCAAGATTTGGAGAACGCCGTAAAGGTACATACTAAAAATGCCTAATAACCGCGCTGTACTAGAACTTAATCAATACGCTTGATAGACTTTCTTTTTTTAGTCCGCAGTGTGAACGCCTACTGTTTAGGCAATATATGCTAGTTTCGTGATCACTATTATCCTTCTAGCCCTATGCGATCGCTAAGAAATTACACTATCGTGTTGCGTCCTGATGATAATGGAACCTTTGTTGCCTATGTCCCGGCAGTTGCAGGCTGCCATGCCTGGGGACAAACTCCAGAAGAGGCTCAAGCTGAACTCGTTCATGTGTTTGAGATGATTCGGGACGAGCAAGCACCTCTATTTCTTCAGCAAAAGATAATAAAGCTGCCCCGTAGTATTAATTAACCCCGCCCGATCGCCCGCCAGCGTTCCCGTTCCCATAAATAAATCGACTCGTCCTGCCCCTCGAATTGCCCCGCCCGTATCTTGATCCAATACATACCGACTTGCAGGCTGCGGCACCAAATTACCCGCCTCATCTCTTTGAGGAATCAGGGTTTGAATGAAAGCCAACGCTCCTGGCGGCATCAAAGATTTATCAGTGGCGATCGATCGCTCTGCCGTTACCGGAACGCCCAAGCTCCCGGTTGCCGGAGTTCCTGTTGTTTCATTGAAAAACACAAAACGGTTATTCCGGGGAATATAAACATCCATATCCGCCGGATTCTGCTGGAAGTACTGAATCAACACGGGCAAACTTAGCTCTTCTAAGCGAAACTTTCCCGCATTAACCAACTCGCGCCCCATGCTGACATAGGGATAATCCGTATGTCCGGCATAGCCTACTGATAAGGTCGAGCCATCAGTCATTTGAAGCTGCGCTGAGCCTTGTACTTGCACCAGATAAGCTTGGAGGCGATCGCGCAACCACACCAGTTCTAGCCCTCGCAGCAGACCCTTCCCGCTTAATCCATCTCGCCCTTCCAGATCTAGCCGCGTCGGGTTGCCCAATCCATCTAAATTGGCAGGCATTCGATAAAGCGGATAGCGAAACTCGGCGGTCTGCACTCGGCTTGCCGCATAGGTTGGCTGAAAGTAGCCCGTAAAACCCACTGTGCCATTGCCATCATTTCCTACCGACTGATACAGATCGAACTCCTGCCGTACCGAGGTTTGCAGTTCTTCGGGTGAACGTGCCACTGTGATAAGCTGCCGAAACCGGACGAGACTCCGACGCACGCGCTCTAAGGAAAAACCCGGAACAGGATATCGCTGATAAGCATTAGCAGCGGAGGGCGAGCGCAAATAGCCCAAGGAATAATCAATAGAATTCAGCAGAGCTTGGCGATCGTTGCCCGTGCCCCAAAGCTGTTGATCCAAGCCCGTCGAGTCTTCGGCGAGTTCAACCCGTTGTAGCGGTAGGTCGGCACTCTGGGCAGGTTGAATCAGTGGCGTAGCAAAGGTTATGGAGATTAGAAGACTGAGGCAAAAGAGGGCGGCGACGTAGCCTCTCTTCCAGGAGTCTCTTTTGAGAAAGGGCGATCGAATAAGCATGGCATTACACTGAATTTCCTATGAACCGCAAGATCCGCTCTCACATCAATAGCATTAGATCAATAGCATTAGAAAGCATCTATATTCTTGATCCTTGAAAATTGATCAACATGAATCGGTTGCTTGTTGGGTCATTCGTTTAAGATGCTCCTGTCCCCATTCACACAAGGGTTGAAAAACGGGTATGAGAGTTCTGCCATAGTGTGTGAAGGAATACTCAACTTTTGGAGGCATCACTGATAATGTGGCGCGGCTAATAATCGTGTCTTTTTCAAGTTCCTTGAGTTGCTGAATCAGCATCTTTTCGCTAATTTCAGGAATCAGCCGTTTTAACTCGCTATATCGTTTGCCACCATCTTTAAGATGCCACAAAATCAAAAGCTTCCACTTACCGCCCAAGACCTTAAGCGTCATCTGCACGAAGGATGTATTATCAGCCTGATCTAATTGCATTAATCATTCTCCTCTGAGCTTGTAGGAGCTTACAAAAAAGTAAGTACTTCTCAAAAATTCAGTAGAAGTATACCTTAGGGTTTGAGCAAAACCTTTCTAGTTCAGGAAACAGGGTAATGGCGTATTTAGCAGGAAAAGTAGCACTTGTTACAGGAGCGTCGCGGGGAATTGGCAGAGCGATCGCGGAACGGTTAGGGCATGACGGGGCAAACGTGGCTATTACCTATGCTGGCAATCGAGATCAGGCAGAAGCAGTGGTTGAAACAATTAGAAGCGACGGGGTAGAGGCGATCGCGGTTCAATCTGATATCAGTGATATCGCAAGTACGCGCAGTCTATTTCAACAAGTTCTCAACACATTTGGGCAGCTTGATATTGTGGTCAACAATGTTGGTGTATCGGTTTACAAACCCACGATCGACATGACAGAATCAGACTTCGATCGCGTCTTTAACACCAATGCAAAAGGCACATATTTTGCGTTGCAGGAAGCGGCAAAACACATTAGCAACGATGGACGCATCATCAGCTTATCGAGTGGTGCAACTCAGCAGAGCATTCCTGCCGGAGGGCTGTATGCTGCCAGTAAAGCTGCGATCGAGCAATTTAGCTTTGCCTTATCAAAAGAACTAGGGCATCGTAGTGTCACAGTAAACCTGGTTGCACCAGGAATCACCAATACTGATGGTTTAATCATGCCTGCGGATACTTTAGAGCAATTGGTTCAATCAACACCATTAGGTCGATTGGGGCAGCCCAATGACATTGCCGATGTTGTGGCGTTTCTGGCATCAGATGAAGCGCGATGGGTAAACGGACAGGTCATTCATGTGAATGGCGGCATTTTATAAATGAGAAAAAAGCGAGAAGAGAGATAGGAACACTGTAGGGATGTGCTCTTAAAAAAATTCCCAGCTTCTTTAAGAAGTCGGGAATCTGCAAGAAAGTACATCTTTTGAGAAGCGCTAATAACCGCGATCGACGCTGCCTGAAAACACGGGTTCGACCCGCAACGCCATGACAGCCGTCGGGCGAACGACCATGTATTCCCCTTGGATGTTTTTAATGGGGACGTTAATAAATTCACTCGAACCCGATTTGGGCACAAGTTCAGTGCTGTACCATTTCTGAAAATCCTGAATCGTTGGGAACCGAATTTCTTCGCGGTGTCCCCCACTAATCAGGATGTGGACTGCAAATTCGTTAGGAGTTCTGGGCATGGGGTTCTCGATCGCCTTACGACAAATGCCTTGGCTAGAGGCTAACCCCGTCAATATGCCCACATTCAAGGCATAGGTCTACAGTTTGGGTAGAACTTCTGGAAGCAGTTGTCCAGGAATGAGAGAAAGCGCCAGGTTTTGACCCACAATTCCTAACTGACTGTAAAAAGCCCGACAAGTTTGCACCATGCAGCTAAAAGCGGTTTGCTGAAGTTCGGGGCGGGCTGTCCAGCCCTGGTAAGCTTGAACATGATGCCGCATTGCCGATTCTAAATAAGCCGATTGCATCACCCCATCTAAACCCGCCTTAGAATCGGTAGCAACTTGGTAGTATGCCAACCCTAAATTGTTAGAGGTCGCAAAAATATCGAAGCTGAGCGTTGCAGGCAGTATCGAGTTATTTTGCTGCCTTGTCATGATTTCGGCTGCCTCTAAAGCTGCTTCGTAAGCCACGATCGCCTGTCGTAAATTATCGAGCTTTTGAGCGGGGCTGTCGGCTTGGTTTGCAATGTGCCAATAAGCAGTACCTAGATTATTTTGAGTAGCCGCAAATGCAGCGGGAGCCGCCTGTACAGTCCGGTATTGCAAAGCCAGTTGATAAGCGGTAACTGCCAAATTTAGCCAATCTTGGGGGCGATCGCCCTCTGCCAAATGGCACTGTGCCAGGTTCCAGTAAGCTGTACCTAAATTGTTCTGAATCATGGCGTAGTTTAACGGCTCTTCCTGGGGGTCGTAGTGGCAAAGCGCTTCGGAATAGGCAGCGATCGATGCCTTTAGGTTCACCTCAGGCTCTTGATGCTGCGCCAAGTTCCAGTAGGTTGTGCCCAAATTATTTTGGGTCGAAGCATAGCGGCGTGGGTCAACTTCCGCCCCTCTCAGCCGCAGCGCTTCTTGATAAGACCGGATCGCCAACGCCAAATTTTGTGACGGATCTTGATAGCGTGCCAGGTCAGTATAAGCCGCTCCCAGATTGCATTGCACCATAGGATAAACGTCTGCCTGAGCGGCTAAATCGACCTTGGTAAGAGCAAGCTGATACGCCAAAATACCTTTCTTGAGGTGGTGTAGGGCAATGGTTAAGTCGAAGGGAGTCCGAGAGAGCATCCAATACAGACTGCCTAAATCATTGAGAACATCGACCCACAGGGTAGACGCTTCAGGCAGTAGTGGCAGAATTTTTTCGTAGGCTTGAATGGCAGTTGTAATATTTTCTGGAGAAGCATCTCCTTGTTCAATGCGATCGCGGTAAAGGTTGCCAAAATTTCGGTACGCCTCTACCAATAGTTCTGGAGCAGCGTTTCGTTGTTTCAGTAGCTCAATTTGATGAGGCAACGGCAAAAGCGCGCGCTGCTTCGCAGATACTGCAATGGTCGCCTCTCTTTCTTCCTCTGCCTCTTCTTCCTCAACCGCCAGAAGCGCCAGAGCAGCGGCACTATCTTTGTCTTGATCTGCCACCACCTGAACTGGCACAGCAGTTGGAAAGGTAACAGCAGCAGCCGGAGCCTTAGAGGGAATAGCGATCGCGATCGGTGCTGACCCCGAGGTAGGCTGTGAGGAATCATCCTCTAAACCCGCCTTTAAAGCTGGATTCCACCGCCGACTTACAGAAGAGAGATTGTCTAGACGAGAGGTTTCTTTGTGTAAGTTTGAGTGTAAGTCCGGGTCTAAATCTGGCTGACTAGGGCGATCGGGCTGGCTGTCGTTGGGGGGCAACTCACCAAGGCGAATATTTGAGCCACTGGTGCCAATTTCCCAAGTCCCACTATTCTGCAAGGGCGTGGGGTCGCCCACAAACTCAAACACGCCTGTCCGACAATGCCAAAAATCTGGCGCAGACTGAGGCAACGTCCGAAACCAGGGCTGAGTCGTCCAGATTAAAAGGCTTGACTCTAGCAAGGGCAGACTATGCTCAATGCTTTGAAGATGTGTAAAAAATAACCTTTGTGTTGCTGCTGACTGCCGCGTGAGTTGCTCAACTCCCATTATTTGGAAAGCAGGCATGGGGGCAACCCGCCGACTGGCAGTAGTAGGAGGATTTTGGCGTAACCACTGGGCAATCTGAACAATGGGGTTAGGATCATTCAGGTTCAGACTAAGGCTGACAAGGCGAGGATAGCGACGAGGTTCTGCCTTTGATTTTGCAAGCTCGGTATGAAGCTGGGTTGCCAGGCGATCGCGCAATAGTAGATCGTCACAGACTGCCACAAAAATCTGACGGCGCAAGTTTAAACTCAGAGAAACTTTGAGCCGCTGGTAAGTAAGCTGATTTTGCCCCAAAATTTTGCGAGAAGAGATGTCTGTCACGGGAGGAAGCTCAGGCAGATGGAGGGATAGTTCTGACTCTGCGGACTCTGATTCATGCACTGCTTGACTGAGATTGAGTGATGTCAAAATCAATACAGCAATACGATGAAACAATCGTGATATCGCTTAGCCCAGATATATCCCTCTACAATCAATCCGTCAAGATTCAGGATTAAGACCCAGGAATTCTGCCACTTGTTGTACTGGCACAATTTTCGAGGCTGCTTAGAGTCTCATAAATCTCTTCTCTTGCCTTACCTAAGATACAGCAAACGCTACGAAGAATAGTCCTACTACCAGGACAACCGCCCCCAATCCTAGAACAACGTACTGAATTTGCTGGCGCTTTGTGGGAGGCTCTGCTTTGTATACCTTCGGCTCCACCGCAAAGTTATTTAACCGCCCGCCTTCTTCTTCGGTGTAGGGCATAGGACTTAATTCCTCAACATTTCAAAAGTTTTACTGATTCTATAAGATTTGTGGGGCAGATTGAACTATTTGCTAGGTAAACCGTCTACCCGTGGCTAAAAAATAATTTGAGATTTCGAGCTAATGAAAAATTAGGAGCTAATGAAAAACCCCTCAGTTCCTAGTGACAGGAATTGAGGGGAGTCATATCAGGGTGCATCTACCATTCCAATCTTCTAGACTTAATGGCGGGTATCCGGACGAATTTAGAGAACTCTGTTGATAAAATTGTACTTGCAGGTCTTAACCACGGTTTTCAACCCAAGAACTTTTTGCTGCTCAAGTCAGTCTAGTTTTTAAGATAGGTCATGCCGAAATAGAGCTTGAGGGGTTCTAATAGAGATAGATTTGCCCTTCAGGAATCTTCAAGCATTTATTTAATGGGGTACCTTCAAGAACCCAATGCTGTATGTGATGAGAACTGACGTGTGGGAGTGCTGAGCCAGTGACACAGGAGTTTCATGTTTCTGTAACCCCAGTGGGGAATGATCGATATTTGGTGCGGACTGAGCGAGTTGAACCAGGAGTTCCGTTGGCGGAAGAACAGGTAACTTGGTCTGTAGAAGATTGGCTGGCACAAGCCCGCCATCTCATGGACAATCCGCTGCTTAGCCTGTTGCAAAGCGATCGCGCTACCTCTGACAAACCGCCCCTCAATCTGCCTACTAACACTAATTTAAACCAGTCTTCTTTAAGTCTTGTAGCCCTTGGGCAGCAGCTTTACAGCGCCATTTTTCAAGGCACTCTGCGCGATAGCTGGGTTACGGCTCAGGGCATTGCACAGCACCGGGGAGAGGCACTGCGTCTACGCTTAGGTGTTAAAGGCGCTCTGCTGCCTCGCTTGCCCTGGGAAGTTTTTTACAGTAACGACATGCCCATTGAGCGAGTCCAGAGCAGTCTGCCTTTAGCCAGTGGTATTAACGTAATTTTTTCGCGTTATCAGCCTGGCGTTAGATTGGTGGGAGATGGAGCATCGTTGACCATTGAGCCAGATCAGCCTTTGCGCATTCTCCTGGTCATTTCCGCGCCAACTGACCAGGAGCGTCTAGAGCTACAGCAAGAGGTAACCCAACTTCAGCAAGAGCTACGAACCCAGCCGATCGCTGATGGCACCTCTTCTCCCGACATTCAATTGACGCTTTTGAGTCAACCTGGCCGTGAGCAATTGACTCAAGCTTTAGAGCAGGGACAGTATCAGATTTTGCACTATGCTGGACACAGCGACCTGGGTGTAGCGGGCGGTAGTCTTTATCTGGTGAACAATCGCACAGGCTTAACCGAAATTTTGAGTGGTGATGATTTGGCAGGATTGCTGGTCAATAATGGGGTGCGATTGGCGGTGTTTAATTCTTGCCGAGGCGCTCATACCGCCGCCGAACCCAAGGGCGATCGCGATCGGAATCTGGCTGAAGCCCTGGTTAGCCAAGGCATTCCGGCTGTTTTAGCAATGGCTGAGCAAATCCCCGATAACGTTGCACTGACGCTGACCTGGTTATTTTATCGCAACCTCAAGCAGGGTTATCCGGTAGACCTTAGCCTGAGTCGTGCTAGGCAGGGACTGATCTCTACCTACGGCTCTAATCAGGTTTACTGGGCGTTGCCCATTTTGTATCAGCATCCTGAATTTGACGGGTATTTGACCCCTGGCGATCGCAACTTCGATAATCCTGCCGATCGATTGGTGCTGATGCCCCATGGTTTCAGTTCACTGCCTGTCGCTGAAGCGGCATCGCTGTCTAACCTGCCTTTGCCTGCTGAGCCAGGTGAAGAAGAAATGGTATGGAATGCAGTTCTAGAAGAAGATGACCTAGAAGATTGGGCAGATGACCTGGAATATCCTGAAGAAAGTGACGAAGAAGATGCCGAACTAGTAGCCGATCTGTTAGGGCAATTAACCCCCCGTGCTGCTTCGCAGATACCGCCACGGTCGCCCCTTCCTGTGCCCGTTCGGCAAACCTCAACCCGTCAAGAGGCAGAACTCACCCTACCCTACTCTGATTCAGATCCTACAGGCATCACTTTAACCAATCCTAGTAATCCTGCAAATCCCAGCACTACTGCCAATCCTAGCAATACTGCTCTCCAAAAAGAGGTGGCAGCAGTTCAGATCAATTCTTCTTTTCAACCTCTCTCTGTTGCGTCTCCAAAGCAATCTCAGGTCAATGTAGAGTCTCAAAAGAGGTCAAGCAAAACCCGACTTGGGACAGCCGAACGAAAAGCATTGCTGCCTTTTGTTGGAGCGGCTGGAGCTTTAGCGATCGCCCTCCTCAGCTACTGGCTGGTGCCCCAAGTGCAATGGGCGGCTTTGCTGTCTAGAGTTCCCCTGGCACCAACCCTTTTAGGCGCAACGCAGGATCTACACAATAAAGAGACGAAAGAGTTGACCGCGATCGCCAGCGATCGCTTTAACAAAGCTCAACTGCCCGAAGCTGAACAGGCTCTCGGCATTCTGCTAGACCGGGGTGCGCTGCTAGAGGCAGCCGCCATTATTCAATCCATCCCTGCCGAAAAAACTGATGCTCCGGGTATCTGCTACCTTCGAGGCAGACTGGCGTGGCAATCAATGCAATCGGGCAATCCTGATTACCAAATTAGCGATGCTGTCCGCGATTGGGAAAGCGCTGTCAGAGCACAGCCTAACTCGGTGGAATATCATGAGGCATTAGGATTTGCCTACTATGCTCAAAATCGTCCTCGCGAAGCCATTCAAGCCTGGGCAGATGCCCTTGATATTTTAGAAGTTCGACAGAAAACCCGCAGCGTGCCTAATCCAGCAACCCCTAGCCCCAATCCAGTAACCCCTAACCCTCCTAGTCTTCCAGATAATACTGACCAAGAAACCCTGACGATTTATGCCGGAATTGCCTTGGCGTTACGTCAGGTGGTCAACGATCCGACTCGACCGCAAACCAATTTGTCGAGTAAAGCTAGCAAGATTTATCAGATGGTGCTAAGGAATGATCCGGTTAACTTTCAACCTCAAGCTCTCAGCAAAAACTGGCTTTGGAGCGAGTCGGCAATTAAAGATTGGCAAATTTTAGCCCGAGAATCGTGAATTATTCTCATGCCGTCTTTGGTAAGCAATTGTACAAAAAGTTTTAATGAATCGTTAGATTGCAATGGTAATATACCCCAAGTTCAAATTCGTTCGCGATCGCACCCCTTTGCTGAGTAATTTCATGGTAGTTTCCCAATTGCTTTATACTTCGTCATTCCTGGGTTTCCTGGCAGCGACTTTGCTCGGTTCAGGCGCACAGGCTCAGACGATTTCTTTGCCCAACAGCGACTTGCAAATTTCTCAATCTCCAACCAATCAGGAGCTACGACCCTTAGCTCAGAACAATAATTTGCTGAGTATTGCAGGCGCACAGGGGCTAATGCAGGAAGCAAAAACTGCTGTATCGGCTCAAAATTATCCTTTAGCCATTCAACGACTTCAGCAATCGCGCGAAGTGTTGAATCAGCTTTCTGGCTTCTATCAAGAGCTTTCCGCGAGCTTCTCGGGTATCGATCCTCGGATTTCAGATGCTCAACGGCAACAGGCGATCGCCACTGCCCAACTCCGAGACGAGGCGACTTATCAGCTTGCCCTAGTACACCGCGCCGACAACAAGCCCGAGCTATCTGTACCCTTGTTAGTCCAAATCGTTCGGAGCCAAAACCCAACCCGTGACTTAGGTAAACGGGCTTACCAACAGCTTTTTGAACTAGGATTTGTCGATTCGCCTTTCCCTAGAAGCGGTGATGCAGCGACTCCTACCGCTCCAGCGTCTCCCGCTCCAGCGCCTTCAGTTCCAGCGGGTGGAGCGGCGGCTCCAACTCCAGCACCTCGATAGAACTGCTAAATTAGGGTGTTGTTTGTCTATTGTTTAGGAGCGTTGGATGGTTAGCCCAGAACAAGTTGAAGCCATGATTAAAGCCGGACTACCGGATGCCGAAGTGCAAGTGCAAGACCTGACCGGAACTCGTGACCACTATCAAGTCGTGGTTGTGTCATCGCAGTTTGAAGGCAAGCGTCTGATTCAACAGCATCAGCTTGTCAATGGCTCCGTGCAAGCAGCAATGGCAACCGGAGCGCTCCATGCGCTGACCATGAAAACCTATACGCCTGAAGAATGGGCGGCTCAGTCTGCTTAGGATTTGAAGTAGCAGGTAGGATAGAACTGTAAAGGCATTTTTGTATTTGTAACTCTTATGACTCCAGAACTCCAACAGCGGATTAATGATCTCCTCCAGCAAAACAAAATCATGGTTTTCATGAAGGGCAACAAACTCATGCCCCAATGTGGTTTTTCTAACAATGTCGTGCAAATTTTAAATATGTTAGGCGCGCCCTATGAAACGATCGACGTGTTGGCAGACCCAGAAATTCGGGATGGCATTAAGGAATTTTCTAACTGGCCCACTATTCCCCAGGTCTACGTCAATGGCGAATTTTTAGGCGGCTCAGATATCATGATTGAGCTTTACCAGAAGGGCGAGTTGCAGCAAATGGTTGAAGTTGCTCTTGCCTCATAACAACTAGCGTGAAACTTAAAAATATCCCCTCTAGATGCTTTGAATACACTAAAGGGGATATTTTGAGAAGGGTCAATTTTCAGATGGACTCAAAGCCAAACCTAACTTCAGACAGAAAAAACGGCGTTAGCGGTAGTCTACTTCTGTTTGAGGTTGAGGCATTTCAAAGTTAGATGGGTCGTACAAGTAACGAGACACCTCTTCCTCTAAACGGTGAATAAGATAGGGTTCCATAGCACTAGATTGGCGCAGGGCAGCTAAGTAGCCATCTAGATATAATCGGAGTTCGTCGTAGCGATATCCTCGATTCCATTGCTCGACCAGAGCGTCGGTGAGCCTTTGGTAATAGCGAATTGTTATGGCATCCTGGAGCATATTGATGTTCTAGAACCTCTCCCAAGTACGACTAATGTGTGAAGCAGCGATCGTCAGGTCAGTAAAGGCACTTATCTGATACCAATATCAATAAGTGCAGTTTACTCAGTAGCCTACCCTAGTGCAATCATCCTTAATATTCATCTATTTCTAGATTCTAAGAATGCCTTGTTTATGAAGTAGTAGATGATGCTTTAAACACATCTTAAACTGTTTATATTTTATGTTATTTCCAACGCTAATTTAGGACTTTTGCAGGTTCGGTTTCTACATCTAGTTTTCTAGAGTAAAGCTAGCGAGTTGAAGTAGCAGTGCTTACAGAACTATGGTTAAGCCTCTGATACGCTTAAAAATGAAGACTCATAACAAATCATGACCGCTGTAGGATCTGTGTGTATCCAAATTGTTGAGGGAAATCCCCATTTGCGATCGCTACTAGGGTGGCATTTGCAACAGGTGGGTCACTGGGTTAATCAGTCGGCTGATTTTCAACAGGCTAGAGAAATGTTCTTGAGTCGTCAGCCCAACCTAGTGATTTTAGATTCTGAGCTATCTGGGGGCGATGGGCTAGAATTTTGCCGTTGGCTACAACAGCAGCGACAAGCATTGATTCTGATGCTATCGGCGCAAGGCACTGAAGCAGATATCGTAGCAGGATTGCGGGCAGGTGCAGATGATTACCTGACTAAGCCCTTCGGGATGCAAGAGTTTTTAGCCAGAGTCGAAGCGCTGACTCGTCGCAGCCGCTCAATCAATGCACCTGCTTCTTTAGATTACGGCGACATCAAAATTGATTTAATTCAGCGGCGAGTGCGGATTAAGTCCGAACATATTGACTTAACGCCTCAAGAGTTCAGTTTACTCTATGTTCTGGCACAGGCAGGGGGGTTGCCCTTAACTCGTACCGAGTTATTGCGAAAAGCTTGGCCTGATGAAATCGATAATCATCGGACAGTAGATACACACGTTCTTTCTCTGCGCAAAAAGGTTGAGATTGATCCGCGCCAACCCAGTCTCATTCAAACGGTGAGGAATGTTGGGTATCGTTTCAATGTGGAGGCGGTGAACGGAAGCAATCTAGCAGATTATGCGGGGCAACGCTTAAGGCACAAGGCGGCTGTACCTGCGCTGAAGGTGGCAGAGAGCTAGGCGATCGCTGCTTAATTTTTCGACGTGGGCTATATTCGGCGTGGCTGTCTAGAAGTCTAAAGGTTCAGGGATAGCAGATACTTTGTCTACAAAATTTTGGCATCAGCTAAATACAAACTTGTGCGATACGCCAAGGACACAAAATCTCCTACCGATCGCCCGACCCACCGATCATATAATGCCTGAAGCTCAGCAATCATTCGCTCATAGGCTGCCCCTTCCTTGGGAATGTAGGAAGAGCTAAGAGCTAAGCCAGTTAAGCTTTCTAGATTAAGGGATTGGACAAAGGGAAACGTGTAAGCTCTGTAGTTGATAAAAAGGGGGCTTTCGGCAAGCGGCGTTGCAGATTTGCGACTGGGAGAATCGAAAAATTGGCGATCGGCAGCCACACGAATGATTTCATTATGCTCCTGGGTAAACGAATCGGTTTCATCTCGTTCGTTCCACATCAGCGCCAATTGGCCGCCCGGCTTGAGAATGCGATGGAACTCTGCTAGCGTGGCGATCGGTTCAAACCAGTGAAAAGCTTGGCAGCAGGTGATTAAGTTAACAGATTGAGGATCGAGTCCAGTTTGTTCTGCCGAACCTTGTCGAAACTCGACGTGCGGATGAGGTTGCGCAGCTGCATACATGGCTGCGTTAGGTTCGATCGCCCAAACCTCCGCTCCCCGGTCTGCCAGAAGCCTTGCCGAAATACCTGTGCCTGCTCCAACATCTGCCGCAACAGGTTGCCTTAACCCTGCCAAAATTTGGTCAATTGCCGCCGCTGGGTAGCTAGGGCGATATTTGGCGTAATCTTCAGCCCGATTGGAAAAGCGCTGCTGAGGATTTTGAGTATGGAGGACGAAAGAGAGATCTTCCATGGGCGATTACTCGTTATGGTAATGAAAGTAATTTGTGAGGAGATAAGCAATGACCTCAACCCTGAAACCAACGGTTAGTTTAGTTCGGGCAGTGTCCTATGAGCAATCGCAGCTTAGAGCCGACTTAGAGCAATTGTTGGAGCCATTGGGCGGCATGGATGCATTTGTTAAATTGGGCGATCGCGTTCTCCTCAAGCCTAATCTTCTCATGGGCAGCCGACCAGGGCGAGAATGCACCACACGCCCAGAAATTGTTTACTGCATTGCTCAAATGGTTCGAGAAGCAGGCGGGAAGCCTTTTTTGGGAGACAGTCCGGCGTTTGGAAGCGCGAAAGGCGTTGCAGTTGCCAATGGCTACGCGCCGCTGTTAGAAGAACTCTTGCTGCCCGTTGTGGACTTTCAGGGCAAGCGCTACCAAAGTATTGGCAAGGACTTTGGGCATCTGTTGATTTCTAAAGAGGCAATGGAAGCAGATGTAGTCATTAATTTACCAAAGGTGAAGTCCCACGTTCAATTGACGCTCACCATGGGAGTCAAGAATCTGTTCGGCTGCGTTCCTGGCAAAATGAAGGCTTGGTGGCACCTAGAGGCAGGCAAAGACAGTGACCGCTTTGGCACAATGCTGGTAGAAACAGCCCGAGCGATCGCCCCTAATCTGACTATTCTAGATGGCATTGTGGGGCATGAAGGAAACGGCCCTAGTGGCGGCGAACCTCGTGTATTGGGGCTGCTAGCCGCTTCCAGCAACGTTTTTGCTTTAGACCGAACCGTAGTAGAAATTTTGAATGCTGATCCTGCTGCCATTCCCACTATCACCGCTGCTCAAAGGCTGGGGCTTTGTCCAGAGTTGACAGAGATTAAATATCCTGAGCGATCGCCCCAAGACCTTCAAGTTTTAGACTGGAAATTTCCTGAGAGGTTAGTTCCTATCGACTTTGGGGCGCCACGGGTACTTAAGTCCACGTTCAAGCATCTTTATATTCGGTTCATCAAAGAGCCAATGGAGATGTATGCCAAGTCATGAATCTTGAACCAAACTCCCCCTCTAGTTTTTTGAGGCGAGCAAGCGGGACAGCCTGCATAACTCCTAGCGTTCTTCTTCGCTAGGTACCCCAGAGTAAACCTGCCGCTTCATTTCAGGGAGAGGAGCTTCTAGTAACGGCTCTAATTTTCGTCCCTCGTAGCCACTCCCAGAAGTTGGAGCGACCAATCCAGGACTGACCATTCCAGGACTGACAATGCCACCCGACACCACTATCTTAAAGGCATCTTCAATCGACATTGAGACGTTAACCACCTCATCTTCAGGAATGATGGCGTACCATCCTGTGGTGGGATTGGGGGTAGTAGGAATAAAGACGCTCAACATATTGCCTGTAAAATGAGGCTGAATTTGAGGACTCAAAACGCCCGTCACGAAAGCGATCGCCCAAATGTTCTTACGAGGATACTCTACCAAGATCACTCGTCTAAATTTAGCACCCGAATCCTTCAGCAAGGTTTCTAGGAGTTGTTTCAGGGTTTTGTAAACGGCACCTGCTAAAGGAATTGCCTGTAACACCCGCTCACCAAAATCTAGTAGCCAGCGTCCAGCAATGTTGCGTGCCATTAATCCCATAATGAGAATGAACAGCAGTGGCACCGCCAACCCTGCGACAAAGTTTAGAAGATTCCCCAAGATAGGGTTGAGATCGTTGAAGGGATTGATCTGTTTGGGAATCCGCGTCAAAAAATCAATGACCCAACGAGCAATGGTGATGGTCAACCAGATGGTAGTTGCCAAAGGAATGACAACTAGCAGCCCAGCAATTAGATCGTTCTTAAAGTCCTGCTTGAGACGTTGGATAACAGACAACTTTCTATGCTCCTTGAGCTTTAACAGCGCTCACTTGATCCTGAGTTCAGGATGCATGAACATTTGTTAAATATATAAACAATTGTATCAAAGTTCTACCTGAGTGGGCTGTATGCGGTTCGGAATTTAGTAGTAAGCTCCTCGGTTGCATCTTGCTCGTTGCGAGTTCATAGTATTATCTCAGGTCAGCGCCAGCCTGCGTATTTAGTATTCTAGTTAACATTTGCCCCATTGGAATCTTCTTGGGTGTATGACGCGTCTGATTAGATCTAATCGCATAGGATGGAGAGGCATTGTCCCGCAATTTGCGGCTTGCCATTGGAGGAAACAAGTGCAGATTCGGAAAATGCTGGCATTAAGCGTTGTCGTATTGATGTTGACAGCGGGTTGTCGCTCGACAAACCGAGCGGCTGATAAGCTGGCACAAGATAGTTCGGCGGCGCAGCAAATTGATACAAACCTAACTTTCAACAACATCACCATTGAGCAGCCTGACGAAAAAGGGCAGACGTTGTGGAAGGTGAAGGCGAAGCAAGCGGTTTATACCCCCGATCGGGCGATCGCCAAAGTTAAAAGTCCTTATGGGCAGCTTTATCAAGACGGCAAGCCGATCTACAAAATTCAGGCAAACGCAGGCGAAGTGCGGAAAGATGGCGATCGCATTTTCCTGACAGGCGACGTAGTGGCAACTGATACGCGCAACGGTGCCGTTCTGCGAGGCGAAGAAATGGAATGGCGACCCAAACGAGATACGTTGGTGATTCGCAAAAATTTACGAGGAACGCACCCTCAACTTAAAATGTCGGCAGACCAGGCAACCGTGTTTAACCGTCAGCGACGGGTCGATCTGCTAGGAAATGTTGTAGCGATCGCCACTGATCCCGCTTTGCAAATGCAAGGTGAAAAGTTGGTTTGGAAAATGGAGGAAAAAACAGTTACTAGCGTTTTGCCTATCCAAATTCAACGGCTTAAAGGTAAGCAAGTCACCGACAACGCGACCTCTGAAAAAGCCGATGTTGATCTTGCTACAAAAATGGTCAAACTTAGGCAAAACGCTAGGCTGATCCTCTCCGAGCCATCGGTACGGATCACAGGCAACTCTCTCCTTTGGAGCCTGGGCGACCAGATTCTCACTGCCGATCAGCCCGTTACAGTATTTCATCAAGAGCAGCAAGTTACCCTCACTGCTGACCAAGGCAGAATGGAACTAGCGCCTAAGATTGCCTATCTTACTGGCAATGTTCATGCGAACGGACAACGCAATCAATCTCACCTCACTGCCAATACTCTTACTTGGGATATCGCTACTCAGAACATCGTTGCAGAAGGCAACGTCATTTACGATCAAATCAATCCCACGGTGAATCTCAAGGGCCCCAAAGCAGTCGGCAAGCTGCAAAATCAAACCATCGTTGTTAGTGGTGGTCGCGTGGTTACAGAATTTATTCCCCAACGTGTTCCGTAGCAAAAGCGCCCTGTCGGTAGGGACAGAGCGCAAAGATTTGTGTAATTTCTCCAAAACAGAGATTTGACTCCAAGCCGATCGCCAACTAGCGATCTTCGATGGGCTTGTAGGGGGTATTGTGTGAACCAGTATAGATTTGGGTGGGGCGGAAAATACGGTTTTCGCCAAGCTGCTCTTTCCAATGAGCCAACCAACCCGAGACACGGGCGATCGCAAACACTGGGGTAAATAAATCTGTCGGAATGCCCAGTTTGCGATAGACCAACCCAGAGTAGAAATCGACGTTGGGATAAATGCCTTTGTCCCCTAAGCGCTTAGCTACGGCGTTTTCAAGGGCGATCGCAATATCGTAATAATGATCGCCTCCAAACTTATCAAACAGTTGCTGCGCCAACTCCTGCAAAATAGTAGCGCGTGGATCTTTAACTTTGTAGACTCGGTGCCCAAAACCCATCACCTTAGATTTATGCTCTAGACATTTATCAACATACAGTTCTACATTCTCAACGGAGCCAATCTCCTCAAGCATTTCAATCACTTCTTCGTTCGCTCCTCCATGCAGGGGTCCGGCAAGGGTTCCCACTGCGGAAGCTACTACTGCATAGGGGTCAGTTAGCGTTGAGGCAGTCACCATTGCCGAAAACGTCGAGGCATTAATAGTGTGTTCGGCGTGCAAGGTCAAGCAAATATCAAAAATTTTAGCTGCCAACGGGTCTGGCTCCCGCTCACTCAGCATGTAAAGGAAGTTGGCAGAATAATCGAGATCGTCTCGGGGCTGCACCGGATCGTTGCCTTTCCGCATGAGTTGAAAAGCCGCTACCATTGTCGGAATCTTAGCTAACAGACGCACAGCCGCGCCTCGGATATAGGCAGGGTCGTCCAAGGCGCGACGAGAATAAAACAGCCCTAGAGCCGCAGCACAGGCTTGTAGCGCATCCATGGGATGACCGCTTTCGGGAAAACATTTCATCATGTCTCGAATGCGGTACTTGAGCCGTCGGTGGTAGCAAATCTCATGTTCAAAGTCTGCTAGCTCTTCTTTCGTCGGTAAAGCGCCCCAAATGAGCAGATAAGAAGTTTCTAGGAAAGTACTTTGATAAGCCAGTTCTGTAATGTTAATGCCCCGATATTCGAGGATGCCCTGCTTACCATCGACAAAACTAATGCTCGATTGAGTGGCTGGAATTCCTTCTAGCCCTGGTTTATATTCGCAGACTGTCATAAACTTCGCCCTGCTTAAAAGAACTTGTGCGTTACGGGTGCGTTAATTTGCTCACTTTATCTCACTCTCTATCTTACGTTTTGTCGGCTAGGAACCGTTTATTTAGGGATAAAGTGATGAATTAAGGAGGAAAGTGTTGCTCTAGAAATGCCTCTGCTTCAGAACGGGTAGCAATTTTTCCCTCTAATGCAGCGGTGAGCAGGGCATCTAAAATTTGCTTATACTGACGACCGGGGGCGTAACCCAGAGCTTTGAGATCATTGCCATCTAGAGGAGACTTGATGTGCCGCCAGTGCGTTAGGTATTTCCAAATGTGCCGACGGATGGGGCGAGGTTGGGTACTGGCAAGCAAAATTAATGTCGGTAAGTCGTTAGAACTGAGGAGATTCACGATCTGACTGGGTGATGCAGAGGAGATTGCCGCGACTTCCAGGAAGCATCTTGCGATCGCATCTTCTCGTTCATCTAGTCTCTGCAGCCGCTCAATGGCATCTCCTGAAAGCTGTAGTCTCTCTGCCGTTTTCCATCGCTGCTCAGGTTCTAACGCACTCAAGAGAATTTCTAACAAAACTTGCCAATGGGGCAGCGTTCTAGTTGGGTCGAACTGCTTCAACCAACGATCGCCCAGCCGCAGCCGCCACCAAAGCTGATCGGTAAGGTTCAAGTCAGCGTGGATACAGCACAGCGCCCCTAAATCCGACAATTTCTGCACCGCTGCCTTCCAGTAGGGCGCTTGCAGAATGTACTTTAGCTCTTGTTTAAGACGGGTTTGCAAGGCTGGAGTTTTGTCGGTTTGAATGCGCTGGTAAACCCCACTGGCGATCGCATAACGAATATAGCCTTCTGTTTGCGGCTCAATTTGAAAGCCCAGCCTCACCGCAAACCGCACGGCTCGATAAATCCGGGTTGGGTCTTCAATAAAGCTGTTGGCATGAAGAACCCGAATCAGCCGAGCTTCCAAATCTAGCAAGCCGCCAAAGAAATCAAGAATTTCGCCCTGACGCGGTTGAGTGAGGCGAACAGCTAGCGCGTTAATAGAAAAATCCCGGCGATATAAGTCCTGGCGAATTGAGCTAGCTTCAACCTCTGGGTTGGCAGCCGGGTAGGGATAAAACTCTGTCCGCGCAGTGGCGATGTCAACCCAAAGCGAGTCTAACAGCGGATCGTTGTGCCAAAGAACCGCTGCTGTTTGAAATTGACCATGTACCTGCAACCGGGCAGCGGGGTAGGTCTGCTGGAGCGATCGGGCAAGGGCAACCCCAGCATCTGAGGGCGCGACCCTTGCGGTATCTGCGAAGCAGCCCGGAGCAGCCATCCCAGCGGTTGGGTGAAAGCCATCGACCACCAAATCAATATCGTCAATTAAAAGCGGTTCCTCTGGTTTTGCCAAGAATAAATCGCGGACGGCTCCGCCCACAAGGTAAAGTTGCCATCCCTGCTGTTCAGCCTGCTGGGCAGCTTCATTTAAGACTTGCTGAATGGAGGGCAGCAATTTGTCTCGTAATAGGTCTTTGCCTATCGTTAAAGCGCCTTTTGAAGGAGGATGGGTAGAGAAATCTTGGCGATCCGATCGCAGTTCCGATCGCTCCCGATGCAGTTGGCGCAATACATCAGTTCGGGTGACAATGCCAACCAATTTGCCTCCTTCTAGAACTGGCAACCGTCCAATGTCGCCAGTCACCATAAGCGCCTCAATGTCAGGCAAAGTTGTGTCGGGCGCAATTGTTTTAAGATTCGTTGCCATGTAGCCCTTAACGGGAGCATGACTAAACCCATGGTGCAAGGCAATATCCAGGTCGCGCCGAGAGATAACGCCTACCAGTTGCTCTTGATCCATCACTGCCAAACCCGAATGCCCATAGCGCAATAAAATTCGTTGGGCTTCAGCGATCGTCGTTTCTGGGCGAATCGTGCGAACCGGGGCAGACATGAGCGATCGGGCGATCGGAGGTTGCGGTATCTGTGCTTTCAGTTGGCTTAGGAGGGTGTCTAAAACGACTTGTGGCTCAACGCTCCGAAGGCTTAAGGCTGCCGCTTTAGGATGTCCGCCACCGCCCAATGGCTCAAACAATTTGTCTAAGTGAATGCCTTCGGTAGAAGTTGCCCCAGCACTGCTTCGGCAGCGACCAATCACCGTTAGCCGTTCCTCGCCTGCTTCGTTGACCGGGTAGTGAACGGCTAGTAACAACACATCGGTATTCGTTAAGCTCATAACCCAGGCAGCCAGGCTCGATAAGCCAGGAATATGGCGATCGACTGTTAGCATGACCCAAGCCAAGGAAAACCCTTGAACTGTTTCGGTTTGCAATTGTGTTAAGGCAAGACTAAGTAAATCCTGAACTTCGGCAGAAAGACCGGGTTCAACATATTCAGCGATCGCCCTCAAGCTAGCTCCTTGCGCCATCAGCCAAGTCAGTGCTGCGGCATCTCGTACAGTGGTATGGTCAAAGGTCAAAGAACCCGTATCAACATGAATCCCTAACGCCATGACGGTGGCTTGGGCAGACGTTAGGGTCACTTGGTTTGCCTGGAGGCGCTCTACTAAGACGGTTGTGGTCGCGCCGACTGCCTCAATGTAAGCTTGAGTCGCCAGAATATCGCTCTCTGCATCTAAGTGATGGTCGTAGACCGTGATGGGGATGGGCAGATCCAGCCATTCTGCTGCTTTGCCCAACCGATCGCGCCATTGGGTATCCACCACAAACAGCGCTCGGATCTCTTGAGGATTGACCGATCGTCGCTCAATAAGGGGATATTCATCGCGATGTAAGGCTAAAAAGTCCCGGACAGTAGGATGCGACCCACCTGCCAACACCACTTTCGACCCAGATTGCAAAAGAGAAAGCGCGATCGCCGCTCCCAGGGTGTCAAAGTCGGCAGTGGTATGGCAGAGAATTAAGTCCATGGGGAAAGACTTTGGGTGGGAATGAAGACTTAATTAAAGAAAATCATCCCTTGCTGGTCAATGTACAGCGTCGTGCGATCGAGGGCAAAATCGTTCGTAGCGCTCACCCTAACGACAATTGTCCCTGCTGGGTCATCGGCTCGAAACTGTACGCGCAGCAACCCTGAATCTGTGCGCCGGAAAGTCAGTGAAGTGGCAACAGGTAAATCTCTCAGGATCATTTCTCCATCACCTGCTAAAGTCCGATACTCAGTATCGCCCACCACCTGATATTCAATATCTGCCCCAGTTTCATTGATAAACCGAATGTTCACCCTGCCATTGACCGGCGTCATGGCAGAATCAGGGGTTGGAGTGACCTGTGCGATGAACTGAGGCTGACTTGCCGATGCAGGAATTGGCACCATGACCAGTCCAGGCAACACGACGGCGATAATCCCGATCATTTGAGTGGCTTGGATGCCGCGATTTAGAAAACTCATTCTGTTACTCGTCACGATGTCTGTTTACTAGAAGCAAAACGCTTGCTAACCCAGCTAGCGGCTCCACTCAGGAGTGCCCCTGCCATTAAAACACCTATTGCAGGTGTAAACACGGGTTCCCAGAGCTGATACCAAAGGTTTAGCCCTAATGGAACTTTAAAAGTGTGCCCGATGACAGCGATCGCTAGCCAAAAGAAACTGAACAACACTAGAAATAAATTCACCATCAATGCCCAATTAATCCATTCCAAAAACTTATGTTTCATAGGTATGGCGATCGCTCCTTAAAAACAAAAAAGAAGTCTTACTTTGGTTTCCTGTCATCGCTTTTGATCTCAGCATAAATTGCCTCAATAAGAAGCAGAACAAATTCTTTCTCCAGCGTACCAAAAATTAATGTCCCAAAAAATATGGCTGCGTTCTTTCAGAAAACAGCCATAATATTAAGAGTTAGAAAATTGATTTAATTTAAGTAGAGGAATTGCTTAATTCAGTGTCCATTCTTGCTCTTCGTAAGTTGTCTGGATCAACGTAGTGACAGGTCGTATCATCTACACAAATTAATGCCCAACCCGACTGGTCTACACCCATCAACTTATATGAAGCATGTTGTACAAAAAAGCCTTTGTGATTCCGAGTCTCCGGTTTAACCCCAACCAGACTGTTTTCCATAATGACAACTCCTGAGAAGCTTATTTTAAAGACAACAAAGTGGTAAAAGCCGTGTATTAAGCAGGCTAATCCCTTAACTTCACTAAAGCTTATCATTAGAAAACTGTGACTTTCATTACTTTTTATGATTGAACATGAAGGGATGTTAATTAAACAGAAGAAATCCCTACTCTTATAGAAAAAAGAGCGATCCCTGCTCTGCTTTGCTAGGAGCGGGATCGCAGAAATTAGAGAGCCAGAAATTCTTGTAAAGTTTTGATGCTAACCTTCAAACAGCCAGGTTTTTACCTGTTGTAAACTTTTCCAGTTAGGGCGGCGGGTAAAGCCTTGCTCGAAGTTATGTGCTACCTCCTCTTTTAGATCTTCGGCAATCATGATGATTTGTCCAGCAATTTCAACGTGCTGACGAACGCCCTTTTGGGCAGTTTCCAGCATGGCGATCGCCAGATTCACCCGCGCTTGAGGATCTTGAGGATTGAGCTTAATCGCTTTCTGGGCTGCTTTGGCTGCCTGAGACGGCTTGCTATCTAGCAAATATAACCAGGATAGGCAAGTCCAAGCAGAACTACTTTTAGGAGAGCGATCGCAAACATCCTTAAACACGGGCAGTAGGGTCGCCGCAGATTCTCCAGCGTTGTAGCGCTCTAGCCCTTGGTCAAAAAGAGCTTCAACCGTTTCAGTCATAAGAAAAATTTAAAGTAATTGTGGAAGAGACGACTCAAAAGAATAACGCAAATCTAGGCACCCTCAACGCACAAGGAGCCGAGATTCTTTCGAGAACCCCGACTCCTTGTGCATCAATAGGCAGCAAGCCCAAAATCAAGAGAAAGACTTACCGCATCCGCAGGTCTGGCTGGCATTGGGGTTAGTAAACTGAAACCCACCGCCAATGAGTGCGTTGCTATAATCCAGCATCAAGCCGTAAAGATACAACATACTCTTAGGATCGCAAACGACCTTAAAACCGTCATAATCAAAAACCTCATCTTTTTCTTGAATCTTGCTGGGGTCTTCAAAATCCATCATGTAAGACATCCCCGAACAACCGCCTTGGCGCACCCCTACCCGTAGACACAGGTCTTTACCTTGTCCCTCGCGGAGTGCCATCACATGCCGAAGCGCCGCTTCTGATATTAAAATTCCTCGCTGTTGGGTCTGAGTAGCTTCTGTCATGTTGGTCTAAGACTCCTTTCGTTAAATGACTTCCGCAACCGGGTCGGCAGGTCGCCAGATAGATTTATTATGAACCCGATCGCCTGTAATCGACTATTTGTTTCAAGTCTACTTCGCTGAACTAGCTATTCTTTTGCCCCTAACGGTTTTGCTCTTAACGGTTTTGTTTTATAGCAACCCCGTCAGGATTGCCCCCCAGGTCGCTAAAATTACTGGAACTAGCAAGTCTCATATCACCTGGTTTTTTTATGACTGCTCTCAATCGCTCTACCCGTCGTCGTCTTCTGCTACTGCGCCAGGTTCCTAGCGTTTGGGAGGGCGATCGCCGCGTTCTTGCCCCTGACACTTCAGTGTTACGAGAATCTAGCACCAGAGGGCAAGGTGAATGCATTATCTGGGTAGACGGGTCTGAAGGAATAGTAAGAGCCATGGACGTGGTAACGGAAGATACAGGCCCTGAGGCGATCGTTCGGACATTGCTTCAAGCAATGGAATACCCCCATAGCTCTACACTGCCTGCCCGCCCCCAAAAAATTATTGTTTGCAACCGAGAAATTCAGTTTTTTCTACGAGGAGCCTTACAGGATCTGGAAATTGCCGTTGACTATGCGCCAGAGCTACCCCTAATTGACGAAATCTTTCGGGGGCTCCAAAACGTCGCTCAAGGCAGACCTCCCGAACTGCCAGCAGACCTCATCCTGCCCATGCTGAGCGCCACTCGTGATATCTGGCTAGATGCCCCGTGGGAGCTTCTAGATGAAGAGAAAATCATTTCCGTCGAAATGAACTATGAAGATGTCGGCACTCTCTATGTTTCCGTTTTAGGAATGTTAGGCATGGAATACGGGCTACTCCTGTACCGTTCCCTAGACTCACTCAAAACCTTCCGCGAACGAGTCCTTGCCGCCGATAACTCTCCTGAAGTCTTAGAGGATGTTTGAAAAGTTATGGCAAGTCAGATTTTACGCCAATCGCCTCACCATAATCCGGATCATCGCCAGATAGATCAGAGTCTCTGAGGTCTGCGGAAGGTGTTCATAATCTTTGTTC